>JAYVMK010000457.1:0-3886 GCA_043758995.1 Lichenibacterium sp.
CCCGCGCCGCCGGTACGCTGCTCCAAATGGGAGAATGATTCGGCAGCCCGCTGCGTATCCGGCCGAAAGGACGGCACGGCGTTGCCGCAATTCCGCGCAGGACCTATCTTGCACCGAGGGGGACGTGGCGTTCCCGCTTCCGTCCTGGCGACGAGCTCCAAATCCCGGTGTGCAGTGAGTCAGATGAAGATCACATATCCCATGTTCGAGATGACGCATCTCGCACTGGCTCCGGCGCGCGCAATGTCCGACGCGACGCGCCTGTTCTTCAAGCACCCGCTGAATCCCTGGACCTATACGCCCTATGGCCGCAACGTCGCGGCTGGGGCGGAACTGTTCGAGCGCATGACGCGCCGCTACGGCAAGCCGGTCTTCGGCCTCGACCAGACGACGGTCGATGCTCGCGAGCTGCATGTGACCGAGATGCCGGTGTGGGAGCGCCCCTTCTGCCGCCTCTTGCACTTTCAGAAATTCGACGACGGCGGCGTGGCGCCGAAGTCGCGCATGCTCGTCGTCGCTCCCTTGTCCGGCCATTACGCGACCCTGCTGCGCGGCACCGTGGAAGCGTTGCTGCCGCATTTCGACGTCTACGTCACCGACTGGGCGGATGCCCGCATGGTGCCGCTGGCCATGGGCAAGTTCGATCTCGACGATTACATCGATTATCTCGTCGCCATGCTGCGGTTCCTCGGACAGGACGGCGTGCCGGTCCATACGCTGGGTGTGTGCCAGCCGGCCGTGCCGCTGATCGTCGCCGTGGCCCACATGGAACAGGCCGGCGATCCCCTGCATCCGGCCTCCATGACGTTGATGGGTGGGCCGATCGACACGCGCTGCAGTCCGACCGCGGTCAATACGCTCGCCGAGGAGCGTGGCACCGAGTGGTTTCGTGAGAACTGCCTCGAGACCGTGCCGTTCCCCTATCTGGGTGCGGGCCGCAAGGTCTACCCGGGCTATCTGCAGCTGTCGGGCTTCATGGCGATGAACATGGATCGCCACGTCAACGCCCATACGGACATGTTCCATCATCTCGTCAACGGCGATGGTGATTCTGCGGATAAGCATCGCGAATTCTACGATGAATACATGGCGGTGCTGGATCTGACTGCCGAATATTATATGCAGACGATCGAGCAGGTGTTCGTGCGACAGTCGTTGCCGAAGGGCGAGTTCGTCTATGACGGACGCACCATCGATCTCGGAGACATCCGCCGCACCGCCCTCATGACGGTCGAGGGCGAGCGCGACGACATCTCGGGCGTCGGCCAGACGAATGCCGCCCAGGCGCTCTGCCGCAATCTGCCCGAGGCGCTGAAGCTGCATTATCTGCAGCCCGGCGTCGGCCACTACGGCGTATTCAACGGGTCACGCTATCGAACCGAGATCGTGCCCCGCATGGTCGAGTTCACCCGGCGCGTCGAAAAGGTGGATTTCGTCACGGCGGCTTGAGGGCACGCGTGGACGGCGCGAAGGGGCGGGCTTAGACTCGTCGCATGTTCTGGACCCGCCCGCCCGTTTCAGGCCCCAAGCCGCGCGTTGCGGCACCCGAGCGGACGTCTCTCGCCATTGTGCACGAGGGTGCGACGCACCCCGTCCTTGTGAAAAGGGTGGCCACGGCGCGAAGGCTGACCCTGCGGGTCCGCTCTGCCGATGGGACCGCCGTTCTGACCATGCCGCCGCGGACCTCGCTGAAAAGCGCGCAGGCCTTTGCGGAGCGTAACGCCGAGTGGATCGGCTCGCGCTTGGCCGCTCTGCCGGATCGCATCCCGCTGCTGCCGGGCACGATCGTGCCGCTGCGCGGTATCGATCATCGGGTCGTGCTCGATCCGACGACGCTGCGGCGCTGTCAGGCGGGGGTGAGCGACCAGGGCGAGAGGCTACTGCGCCTGTCGCCGCGCGCCGCAGACTCGGCCGGCACGGTGCTGCTGTTCTTGATGAACGAGGCCCGCCGCGACCTCGTCGCCGCCGTGGCGCGCCACGCCGCCGCGGTCGGCAAGCCGGTCGCCCGGATCACTCTGCGCGACACGCGATCACGTTGGGGATCCTGCTCGTCGCGCGGGGCGCTGAACTTCTCCTGGCGCCTGATCCTGGCGCCGCCCCTGGTGCTCGACTATCTCGCGGCACACGAGGTGGCCCATCTCGTCCACATGGACCATTCTGACAACTTCTGGCGCGTGACCCGTAGTCTCGCGCCGGACACCGACGCCGCCGAAGCCTGGCTCAAGCGCCACGGGCCCGGCCTGCATCGGTACGGACCGTAGCGACGACCGAAGAGGTTAAAGCCGTCGGAAGGTGAAGTAGGCTGGCGGCCGTCCCTCGCGAATGGCCTTCTGCTCGTAGCGCGTGGAGGGCCAACCATCCCAAGGGTGGCGCCAATCGTCGGCTTGGCATGCCCCCCAGGCGAAATCCGTCGACCTCAGGATCCGGGCCAGGACCCAGCCGGCGTAATCGTCGATATCCGTGGCGAAGCGCAGCGGCGAGCCGGGCTTCAGCGCACGGGCCAAGCGGGCGAGATTGTCTTCGGAGAGAAAGCGGCGCTTGCGCTGGCGCCGCTTGGGCCAGGGATCCGAATAGAAGACGTCGGCTCCGTCGAGGCAGGCGGGGGGCAGTGCATCGAGCAACTCGCCCGCATCCCCGGCGTGCAGCCGGACATTGTCGAGCCCGAGCGCCTCGACGCGTTCCAGCAGTTTGGCGACGCCGTTGAGAAAAGGTTCGCAGCCGATGAAGCCGCTGTCGGGACAGCGGGATGCTTCGTGGGCCAGATGCTCGCCGCCGCCGAACCCCACTTCGAGCCGCAGCCGAGAGACCGGCTGCTCGAACAGGGCATGGGGATCGCCGAGCCCGGCGAGGTCGATCGCGAGGCTCGGCAGGTCCCGCGCCATACGGGCATGCTGATCCTTCCGCAGCGGACGCCCGGCCCGCCGCCCATGAAGAACGCCGGAGCGGTGGCGGCCCTCCGGTATGGCCGGGCCCGCGTCCGACATGCTGTCTCTCAGGCGAAGTGGCTGCGCAGCGTCTCGGCGAGGCTCGTCGCCTCCCACGAGAAACCACCGTCGGCCTCGGGTGCGCGGCCGAAATGGCCGTAGGAGGAGGTGCGGGCGTAGATGGGCTTGTTGAGCTTCAGATGCTCGCGGATACCGCGCGGCGACAGGCGCATGGCCTGCATCAGCACGTCTTCGAGCTTCGATTCGTCGATCTGACCCGTGCCATGCAGGTCGGCATAGATCGACAGCGGCTCGGCGACGCCGATGGCATAGGAAAGCTGCAGTGTGCAGCGATCAGCGAGCCCGGCTGCGACGACGTTCTTAGCAAGATAGCGCGCCGCATAGGCGGCCGAACGGTCGACCTTGGTCGGATCCTTGCCCGAGAACGCGCCGCCGCCATGCGGAGCCGCGCCGCCGTAGGTGTCGACGATGATCTTGCGCCCCGTGAGCCCGCAGTCGCCGTCGGGGCCGCCGATGAAGAACTTGCCCGTCGGATTGACGTGCCAGACAGTGTCCTTCGTGACGAAGCCCTCGGGCAGCGCCTTCAGGATGTAAGGCTCGGCCAGCGCCTGGACATCGTTCGACGTCAGGTGCTCGTCGACATGCTGGTGCGACAGCACGATCTGAGTCACGCCGACCGGAACGCCGTTCTCGTAGCGCACAGTGACCTGGCTCTTGGCATCGGGGCCGAGTCCCTTTTCGGCACCCGACCGACGCGCTTCCGACAGGTTCTGCAGGATGCGATGGGCGTAATAGATCGGCGCCGGCATCAGTTCCGGCGTTTCCCGGCAGGCGTAACCGAACATGATGCCCTGGTCACCGGCACCCTCTTCCTTGTTGCCGGCTTCGTCGACGCCGGCCGCGATATCGGCCGACTGTGCATGCAGCAGGATCTCGACCTT
>JAYVMK010000458.1:0-5879 GCA_043758995.1 Lichenibacterium sp.
CAACGAGGTTTTCGATCTCTTCGCCGCGCTCGACGCCAACGACGACCAGCTCGACTTCCCCATCCTCTATGGGTCGGGCCGCAACGGCTGGATGGCCGATGCTCCTGACGGGCCGCAGGACGGGATGGCGCCGCTGTTCGAGCTGGTCCTGAAGCACGTCCCCGAGCCCAAGGTCGAGGAAGGCGAGTTCCGTATGCTCGGGACCTTGCTCGAGGCCAATCCCTACCTCGGACGCCTCATCACCGGCCGCGTGCATTCGGGTAGCATCAAGCCGAACCAGAACGTCAAGGTTCTCGACAACGATGGGAAGATCGTCGAGACCGGCCGCGTCTCCAAGATCCTCGCCTTCCGCGGAATCGAGCGCACCCCGATCGACGTGGCCGAGGCTGGCGACATTGTCGCCGTCGCGGGTCTGACGCACTTCAACGTCGCCGACACGCTTTGCGTGCCCGAAGTTACCGATCCGCTGCACGCTCAGCCCATCGATCCGCCGACCCTGTCGATGACCTTCCTGGTCAACGATTCGCCGCTCGCCGGCACCGAGGGCGACAAGGTGACCAGCCGCGTCATTCGCGACCGTCTCTACAAGGAGGCGGAAGGCAACGTCGCGCTTCGCGTCTCCGATTCGCCGTCGGCCGACAGCTACGTCGTCGAGGGTCGCGGCGAGCTGCAGCTCGCCATCCTCATCGAGCAGATGCGTCGCGAGGGCTTCGAACTCGGAATCTCGCGTCCCCGCGTCGTGTTCCGTCAGGACGAAGAGTCCGGCGAGCGGCTGGAGCCGATCGAGGAAGTCGTCGTCGACGTGGACGAAGAGCATTCGGGCGTGGTCATCCAGAAGATGAGCGAGCGCAAGGCCGACATGCTCGAGATGCGGCCTTCCGGCGGCAACCGCCTTCGGCTCGTGTTCCACGCTCCGACGCGCGGCCTCATCGGCTACCAGGGCGAGCTGATGACCGACACCAAGGGTACGGCCATCATGAACCGGCTGTTCCACTCCTACTCGCCCTGGAAGGGTGAGTTGGCCGGGCGCCGCAACGGTGTGCTGCTGTCCAACGATTCCGGCGAGGCCGTGGCCTATGCCATGTGGAACCTCGAGGATCGCGGCCCGATGATGATCGAGCCGGGTTGGAAGGTGTATCAGGGCATGATCATCGGCCAGCACACCCGCGAGAACGATCTCGAGGTGAACGTGCTCCGCGGCAAGAAGCTGACCAACATTCGCGCGGCCGGCAAGGACGAGGCCGTGCGCCTGACGCCTCCGATCCGTATGACGCTGGAAAAGGCCCTGGCCTACATCGAGAACGACGAACTCGTCGAGGTGACGCCGAAGTCGATCCGACTGCGCAAGACCCGGCTCGATCCCAACGATCGCAAGCGCTTCGAGCGGTCCAAAGAATCCGTCGAATAAAGCAGTAAAAAGGGCGGCCTCAGGGCCGCCCTTCGTTTTTTGGATCTCACGGCACCGGGCTGTGTGGGCCCGTTCTCATCCCCGGGCGGGCTCGCCGTCCGAGCGGCCCCCTTGCATCATCAGTTCGCCCTGCAGACGCAGGGCCTGCTTGACCCGCGCCGTCACGGCGGCGATCTCGCGGTCGAGCGCGTCAAGTCGTGCGCGAGCCTCTTCCGAACCCCGCGCCATGACGGCGTCACGGGATTCAAGGAGCCGTGACAGGCGTGACTCGGCATTGCGCTGCTCGGCTCGGTGAGCGTCGATCACCGTGGCGAGGGTGTCGGGCATGGCTTCTGGTGTCGGTGTCGATGTCGGCAAGAGCGGGCCTCCTCTGCAGAATTGTTTCCCGGCGGTTCGCGCTTTCCGTCGCTGAAGCGCGACATCGACCAGGGTAGCGATGATGATGCGCCTGGAACATGGTCGCGTGACGGCGGCCAGCACCGGCAGCCATCGGTCGAGCCGACGTAACGTCCGCCATTCGTCGCGAGTTGATTCCCATCCGCCACAAAGGCCTTCCATGTCGCTCGATGCCGTGATCCGCCGCGCCAACCTCGGAGATGGGCGCGGCCTCGTCGACATCGGCATCTCCGGCGGCCGCATCGGCGCCATCGCGCCCGGGCTCGTCTGCGATGCGCCCGAGACCGACTTCGGCGGCCGGCTCGTTCTTCCGGGCTTCGTCGACTCACACGTCCACCTCGACAAGGCCTGCCTGGACGCGCGTTGCGCCTGCGGCGGGTCGCTGCAGGACGCGGTGAAGCGCGTCGCCGAAGCCAAGCGCGATTTCACGGAAGAGGACGTCTATGCCCGCGCGTCGGGCGTGCTGGACATGGCGATCTGCCATGGCACCAACCGCATGCGGACCCACGTCGAGGTCGACCCGCGCGTCGGCCTCACGAGCCTGCGTGCGCTGCATCGCCTCAAACGCGACTACGCCTGGGCCATCGACCTCCAGCTCTGCGTGTTCCCTCAGGAGGGATTGCTCGACGATCCCGGCTGCGACGCGGTGCTGGTCTCGGCGCTCGACCTCGGCGCCGACCTGATCGGCGGCGCGCCCTATATCGACCGCGACTCGCATGGCCAGATCGCGCGCATCTTCGACCTCGCCGAAGAGCGCGACCTCGACGTCGACCTCCACCTCGACTTCTCGCTCGATGCGTCGTCGCTCGACGTGGACGAGGTCTGCCGCCAAGCGGAGCGGCGCCGCTGGGGCGGGCGGACGGCGATCGGCCATGTGACGAAGCTCTCCGCCCTGCCCGCCGACCGCCTGTCTTCCTATGCCAGGCGTCTGGCGGGAGCGGGCGTGGCGGTAACGGTCCTGCCGGCCACCGACCTCTTCCTGATGGGGCGGGACAGCGACCACGATGTGCCGCGCGGCGTCGCGCCTGCCCATAAGCTGGCCGCCGCAGGCGTCATCTGCTCGGTGGCGACCAACAACCTACGCAACCCCTTCACGCCCTATGGCGACGGATCTTTGGTGCGGATGGCCAATCTCTTCGCCAATGTGGCCCAGATCGCCGGTGACGGCGACCTGTCGGCCTGTCTCGACCTCGTAACGGACTCGGCCGCCCGGGTGATGGGCCTCGGCGATTACGGGATCGCCGTCGGCGGTCCCGCGACCTTCGTGGCTCTCGACGCGACGAGCCGCGCCGACGTGGTGGCGGGCATCATAGCGCCGGAGATCGGCTTCAAGGACGGGCGTCAGACCTTCCTGCGGCCGCCCGCGCGGCTGACGAAGCCGGAGACCGCGGTGAATCGGCTCTGAGCCGATACGGCAAGGCTCCGGATCTCAGGAAAACGGCTTCGACGGTGTGACCGTCAGAGTCGCGGGCGGAACGGCTCCGGGAACTCGGTCATGGAGAGGAAAGGTGGCGGTCATGGACGCGCGCGATGCAACGCTGGCCCTGCTCGCCGCTCGTGCGCCGGCGGCCTCGATCTGTCCGAGCGAAGTCGCTCGAGCGCTGGCCGCAGCGCCTGTCTCCGAGACCGCGGCGGGAAATTGGCGGGACATGATGCCGGCGGTCCACGCCGCCGTCGACCGGCTGGTAATCGAGGGCGTGGTGCGGCTGAGTTGGAGGGGAAAGCCGCTCCCAACTCGGGCGGGTCCCTATCGCATCAGTCGCGGCAAGCGCAGCTAGTGCTCCCGAGCCATTCGGATCGTTCATCCCGCGCTGGGTCATGATACTGGCTGCTGATGCGGTCCGGACGAAAGTCGTCGGACCGTCGTGGACTTCGCTGGCCCAGGCTCGTCGAATGTCACCCGAGCAAGACTGCGACGATGCCGGCTGACGTGAGTGTCACGCCGCCCAGACCTCGCCTCGGTAGGCCGAATCCCAGAACATCCATTCGAGCTGCATAGCGCGGGTGAAGGCGGCCTGCATCGCGACTCGCTCGCTGGCAGAAGCCGCTTCGGCGAGCGCATCCGTGGTGGCGATCATGGCGTCGACGGCTGCGGCGAAGTCCTCGCCCGCATAGGTGTCGATCCAGGCCCGGTAGGGATTGCCCGGCGCCGCGCGGGCGTGAATGTGGTGGCCCACCTCGCGATAGACCCAGAAGCAGGGCAGTACCGCCGCAGCGATAACCGGCAAGGGCTCGCGAAAGGCCGTGGCGAGCAGGAACGACGTGTAGTGGTGACAGGCCGGCGACTGCGACGTGGAGGCCACGTCGGCCGCATCGAGACCGAAACGGCTGAAATAGTCCTCGTGCAACGCGCGCTCGACCACGACGGCCTCCCGCGCCGCCCCGGCCAGCTGGACGACATGGTCCGGGTGGTCGGCCTTGCCGGCCGCGATCGCCAAAGCCTGGCCGAAGCCGACGAGATATTTGGCATCCTGGACGATGTAGTGCCGGAAAGCAGCCAGCGGCAGGCTGCCGTCCGTGAGCTCGACGTTGAACGGCATCGCAACGGTGCGGTTGTAGAGCGCCGAGTTACGCGCCCAAGCCTCGGCGGAGAAGGTCGCGGGTGTTGCCATGGTGCCATGCGTCCGTCGGGGAGGAGAGCCGTGTCTTATCACGCAACAGGCCGTTGGGGCCCTCCTCGGCCAAGCGCTTCTGTTAACGCCACGCCGTCGAATGGCCTACACCGGCCTGCCTCGCGATCTCCGCCACGAGCAAGCGCGGCGCGAAGGGGGTGGATGAGAGGCCAGCGACGGTCGTCGACGATCTTCGACACCGCAGTGCGGCAACCGAGCTTCCGCCGGATGGTCGCCTGAACTCGCTGCCATCTCGAACTCGATACAGGGAGTGGGATTCGCTCGATCCCGGATCGGGTCAGGTCTCAGCGGAGACGCGGATGCGGTGCCAGGCGGCGCTGAGGTAGCCTTTGAAGTTCCAGGTGTCGTCGGGCAACGCCGGCTGGGTCTGGCCCGCCGAATCCCAGGCGCGGACACAGATGTCGTGCTCGCCGGGGGGAAGATCGAGGACGCCGTGCCAGAAGGTCCAGCCCCAGCGCGCCGCTCCATGGTCCTCGATGTCGGCTTGGCACCAGCTGCGGCCGCCGTCGCTCGACAGGTCGACCCGCACGACATGACGGTCTGTCGCCACCGCATAGCCTTTCACGGCGACACGGCCCGTCTTCAGCACGGCTCCAGTTGCGGGCTCGGCAATGGCGGCGTTGAGTGGCATGGCGTCGATGGTGATGCCCCGCGACAGCTCTTCCGTCTCGGGCCGCAGGTCGGGCGGAAACAGCTTGTAATCGGCGGCCTGCTGGTGAGCCGACGAGGGCCTGTCCTGAACGATGACGCCGGCGAGCCACTTCGGACTGCGCACCCCCGCCCAGCCGGGCGTGACGATGCGCAAGGGGAAGCCGTGCTCTTCGGCCAGGGGCTCGCCGTTCATCGCGTAGGCCACCAGCGTGTCGGGATCGAGCGCCTTCGCCATCGGGATCGACACGCCGTAAGGCTCGCCGCCATCGCTCGCCTGGCAGGTGTCGGCGCAGGTGAAGGCGACATGCAGACCCTGGGCGATCTCGGCTCCGGCTGTCGCCAGCACGTCGGCAAGACTCGCGCCCGTCCAATCGGCGCAGCCGATCGCGCCCCCGCTCCACGGATCGCCTTTGACCGGGCGCACGGCGCGCAGGTCGGCGCGGCGATTGCCGGCGCATTGCATCACCGCCCGCACGGTGCGGGATGGCAGTCGCCTGACCTCGTCGAGCGACAACGCGGTCGGCTGCGACACCCGACCGGCGACGGTCACGCGATGGGTCGCGCCGTCGAGCCTGGGCGTGTCGCCGTGCGAGCGGACATAGAGCAGGTCCTGCGGGGTCAGGTAGCTCTCCCGGAGGCGGTCCATCGGCGGCTCTGCGTTGAACGGCGCAGTGCCATGGACGATCAGCGCGGGATGTTTGCGGAACGGGTTCAGCACGTGATCCTCCTGACAACGTGAGCTCAACAACGAAGCGGCACGGCAGTTGCGTGCTGATGAGAGGCCGTGAGGG
>JAYVMK010000459.1:0-12502 GCA_043758995.1 Lichenibacterium sp.
CCCATCTGCCCCGACGGCGGCGGCGCGTTCGACCGCGGCGAGGTCGGGGTCGACGAAGAGGATCGCCCGGCAGCCGTATGACTTCAGCTGCGCGACGGCGTCGCGCACGAGGGCGGCCCGATCGCCGTCGAGCCGCCAGCCCTCCTCGGAGGTGAACGTGTCGGGCGCGTCAGGGACCAAGGTGCATTGTTCGGGTGCGATGCTCTCGACGAGCGCCAGGAAGGCCTGGTCCGGATAGCCCTCGATGTTGAACTCGAAGGCGGGGCGCCAGGGCCGCATCATGGCGGCCAGAGCCGGCACATCGGAGCGCCGGATATGCCGCTCGTCGGGCCTGGGATGCACCGTCAGCCCCTGCGCTCCGGCGTCACGGGCAAGGCGGCCGAAGTGCAACACGTCCGGCACGCCGGTGCGGCGCGAGTTGCGCAACAGGGCGATCTTATTGAGGTTGACGCTGAGCCTGGCCATCTCAGCTCTCCGTCTCTGCCGGTTCGGCGCGGAACGTCACCACCAGCACGTCGCGATGAGCGGGTCGAGAGGGATCGATGGCCGCGATCGGACTCACGCCGTGAAAGACCCGGTGATCGTCGACCAACGATGCGTCGAGCGGCGCCGTGAGGGTAGCGGTCGTCAGCGGACGCCGTCCGGCGTCGGCGATGGTGCTGACACCGCCTTCGACATTGTTTCGGCCCACCATCATGACCAGGACCCAATCGACCCCGTCGCGGTGAAGACCCTCCGGAGTCGGCTGGCCGCTCTCTCCGGACCGGGCTTCGATGCGGAACTGGTGCATATCGACGTGCCAGGCGGCCGGACGTCGGTCCGCTGGAGTCGCCAGCACGAAGGCGTGGAAACAGACCGCCATGATGGCGCGGTTCATCGAGTGGAAGGCGATCTCGTCGTGCACGGGCTCGAAGAAGCGGGCCACGCCGCCATTCAGGGGGTTGTGGTCGCGCGTCTGGAAATGCGGCTGGGGCGGCTTCGGGGCGAGGCCGCCCTCCATCACCGAAAAACAAGCGAACCTGCGCTTCCGATAGGTGCCGCCATCCGCCATGAACCGGTCCGGGCCGAGATCGTCCCAACTGCCGGCATAGGTCTCCCAGTCGGTTCCGCCGGCCGCTTCGAGAAGGCGGCGCATTTCGGCCCCGGCGACGAAGTCGAAGCCGTCCCTCGCAAGGCGCTCGATGACCGGGCCGGCGTCCGCCGAGGCTGGAGGAGGGGAGGAGTCGATGTGATCCATGGCGTCGTTCGTCCGCAACTCGGCAGGTTTCGACAAGATCGTCCGCGTCACCGCACGACGGACGCTGCCTCTAACACGCCCTTGTCGACCTTCCATATGGTACCGGTCGCGCCGATCCGGTACGGGGTTCGGACCGTCAGCCTATGAAGAGTCGCTGCCGCCGCAGCGCTCGCAGACCAAGACTGCGGCGAACAACCCTCAATCCATAGCGAGCGGGAGTCCCAGGATGAAGGCGCCGATCGGCATCACCATGGGCGACGCGGCAGGGGTCGGGCCCGAGATCGTGGCCCGCTTCTTCACCGAACCGCTCGAACGGGCCGCCGTGGTCTACGGCAACCTCGCGGCTCTGCGGCGCGGTGCCTCCGTCGTGGGGGCGAAGCTCGCCTTCGCGCCGATCACCTCGCCCGCGCAGGCGAAGGATCTGGCGCCTCGGACCATGCCGGTGATCACGGTCGGGGACTTGCCGGACGACCTGCCGATGGGCCGCGTCTCGGCCGTGGCGGGTGCCGCAGCCTATGCGGCCGTGATCCGGGCGATCGACGATGCGACCGCGGGATCGATCTCCGCCATCGTGACGGGGCCGATCAACATGGATGCGTTGCGGGCGGCGGGAATCGCCCATCCGGGCCATACGGAGATCCTCGCCGATCGCACCAGGACGGCCGAGTTTGCCATGATGCTGGCCAACAACGACCTGCGCGTCTTGCTGGTATCGATCCATGTCTCGCTGGCCGAGGCCGTGCGCGCCGTGACGCCAGAGGCGGAGCTTCGCGCCATTCGCCTGGCGGATCGGGCCACCAGAGCTTTCGGTGTGGCGCGCCCGCAGGTGGCGGTCGCGGGCCTCAATCCGCATGCCGGAGAGAATGGCCTCTTCGGCCGCGAGGAGATCGAAATCATCGCACCTGCGATCGCGCAGGCTCGGCGGGAGGGCATCGATGCCTCAGGTCCCTGGCCGGGCGATACGGTGTTCATGCGGGCGCGCCGCGGTGAGTTCGATGTCGTGGTGGCCCAGTATCACGACCAGGGTCTGATCCCCGTCAAATATCTGGGACTCGACGAGGGCGTGAACATCACGGTGGGGCTACCCTTCGTGCGCACCAGCGTCGATCACGGAACGGCCTTCGACATCGCCGGCTTGGGATCGGCGGACCACGCCAGCCTCAAAGCTGCCTTCCACCAAGCTGTCGCCATGACGGCCGACTGACGTCGCGGCCAAGTCGCCGCATTGTTCAGCAGAGTGCCGCGGCCTGGGCGCTTAGCCGGGCCGCGGCGTCCAAATTACATCTTCTTGGACATGCCCTTGTGCTTGGCGGAATGCTTCACGCGCGGGGAAGCCGGGGTCGAGTCGGTGGGGTTCTTGGAATCCCCGTAGGCGCCGGCCTGCGAGTTATGGGCGGACGCCGCCATGGCCGAACCCGACAGAAGGGCGAGCGGCGACGCGATCAGGGCGACGGCAGCGATGTTCAGAAAACGCATTGCATAGTTCCTTGATGTGGACCTGCACGAGGGACGGCTGGCAGGCGCGGAAAGTTCCACCGCCCGGACATCACCAGTCCGGCCGCCGATCGCATGATGCCGAGAGGCCGAGCGAGTCGCAACGGTAGCCCCTCCGTTTCGTGGTCCGCGTCAGGCGCCCTCGACGAAGGCCAGGACCTCGGCGGCACGCCAAGGCTTCGAGATGAACCGCACCTTTTGGGGCAAGACCTCGGGTCGCACGTCCGACAGGCCGGACGTGACGCAGATGCTGATCCAGGGGTAGCGTTCCGCAGTGGTCAGGGCGAGCGCCACGCCGTCGATTGAATCACTCAGCGAGATGTCGGTGAACAGCGCCAGCACCGAGTCGGCGTGCCGCGACAGATGGTCATGAGCGGCCTGACCGGTCGCGCATTCGACCGGCACGAGCCCACATTCTTCGACCATGTCGCGAGCCATGCGAGACAGGTCGGGATCATCCTCTACGATCATGACGGTGGAGCGTCGCGGATTGTCATGAGTCATGTTGCTGCACTGGGCTGCGGTAGGAGGCGATCGACGCCGGCTCGAATTCGCATTCAGCCCGCCATCATGGTCTGGACACGGCGCATGACATCGCCGTGATGGTAGGGCTTGCCGATGAAGGTCGCACCTGCCGGGAGGTCGCCTGCACGCGGAAAGGCCCGGCCCGAGACGATCACGGTTTTCACGGTCGGGCGATGCACCTGCGCCCAATGCGCGAGACCGTAGCCGTTGAGCGTGCCCGGCATCTCGACGTCCGTGAAGAGAAGACCGACGTCGGTCCGGTCACCCAGGATGGCAAGAGCCTCATCGGCATCGGCCGCTTCAAGCACCTCGAACCCTTCCTCCTCGAACAGGTCGATCACCATCATGCGGACGACGGGCTCGTCTTCGACGATCAGAACCACAGCGCGGCCAGGCAGAGATGCATTGGTCATGGACGGCCTACGTATAACATTAGACAATGTTCCTGCGAAAACTCGTCATCAGACCGACAAACCGCACGTCTAGTCGTCCCTCCACGCGTGAGCCGTCCGAATACGTGTAGCATCCGGACGATTCAGGGCCGAAGCGCGGCAGGCGATGCGGGCCTCTGCCATACGGTCATTCGAGGGCGCCCGTGGCGCCTCGGCCAGGGGTGAACGAGCGTGGTGGAATGAAGGGGACGACCTCGTACACCGTCGAAGCCTCGACACGATCGCGGTGGTCGGCATGGCTGAAACCGTCGCTGGTCGGGCTGAAGTCGCCGCGCTCGCGTCTTCCCTCAGGCGGAGGAGGCTTCAGGGATCGACCGTTCGAGCTCGTTGACGCCGGCCATCCTATCCCGCCGGGTGCCATCGTGGTGCCGGTCTGGAGCGGCGGCGTCGCCCTCCGGTCGGCCCGCTGGGCGGCGCCCGACCGCATCTCCATCGCCTCCGGCGAGCTCGACAGCGCCCCGGGGACCGTGCTGATCTGCACCGGGCGAAGCGAGTTCATCGAAAAGTACCTCCCCGTCGTCGCCGAGCTGCGCGACCGCGGATTCGCCGTCGTCATTTTCGATTGGCGGGGGCAGGGCCTGTCGCAACGACCGCTGCGCAACGCCCACAAGGGGCATGTTCGTCACTTCTCCGATTACGAGGGCGACCTGCTGGCCGTGGCCGACCAGGTGCTGAAACCCTTCTGCCCGAGACCCTGGTTCGGCCTCGCCCATTCCATGGGAGGTGCGGTGGCGCTCAATGCCGCCGCGGACCGGCCGGATCTGTTCCGCCGGCTCGTCCTGTCGGCCCCTATGATTGACCTCTCCCGGCTTCCCTTCAAGACGGGTGCGCGGCTCGCGGCGCGGCTCTGCCGTTACGGCGGGCTCGCCAACAGCTTTGTGCCCGGCGGGCGCGGACGGGCCACGCTGTTTCATGCCTTCAACAACAACCTGCTCACCTCGGACGAGACGCGCTACCGGGCGGTGCTGGATTATCTGCGCGCCGAGCCACGCCTGAAGCTCGGAGCGCCGACCATCGGCTGGGTCCATGCCGCCTTCACCGCCATGGCGCGGCTGCAGGAGAAGGAGTACCCGGAACGGATGCGCACCCCCGTCCTGGCCGTCGTGCCGGGACACGACCTCGTGGTCGAGCCGCGCGCCACGGAGCGCCTCGTGGGACGTCTGCGGGCCAGTCGCGTCGTCACGGTGCCCGGCAGCCGCCATGAGATCCTCATGGAACGGGATGCCTTCCGTGAGCAATTCTGGGCCGCCTTCGACGCCTTCGTGCCGGGAACGGACTGAGGCTCAGCGAAGCCGCTTCAGAGCGATGAAGGCCGTGGCGGCCAGAACGGCCGACAGCAACGCGTTCCAGGCGGCGAGCGAAAGCCCCAAGACGAGGAGCGCAGCCTCATCGCAGCGGACGACCGTGACGGTGTTCAGCGCCTTCAGGAAATCACCGACATCGGCCGGCGCCGCGGCGGCACCGGAGCATCCGGTGGGGCCGGCCCAGAGGTGCCATTCCACGCCGGCGTGGTAGAGGCCGAGCACCGCGCCGACGGCAAAGACCATCGCCAGCAGGGCGAAGCCGGCCCAGGCGACGCGCCGGTCGAGCCGACGGCCGAATAACGCCAGCAGCAGCGCCACCGGCAGCGCGATGTAGAAAGGGATCCTCTCCTTCAGGCAGAGTTCGCAGGGATTGTAGCCACGCCACTGCAGCAGCCAGACGGTGGCCAGTGTGGCGGCCGAGATCAGCGCGACGACACTCGCCAGAACGGCCGGACCCGGCCTTCGCGGGTCCGTGGTGGCGGTGCGCATGCGGTCTCTCCGAGGGTCAGATCACGCGGGTCGCGATGTAGAAGCCCGCCGCCACCAGCAGAAGGAACCCGATCAGGATGGCGGCGAAATGGCGCTCCAAGGCGCCGCGGATCGGGTCGCCGAACCGGTGGAGCAGCCCCGCCACGATGAAGAACCTGGCGCCGCGCGTGATGATCGAGAGCAGCACGAAGAGCGCGAAATTATAACCCAAAAGGCCGCTGACGATGGTGACGAGCTTGAAGGGGATGGGGGTCAGTCCCTTGATCAGGATTAGCGCCCAACCCCATTGCGCATAGGCGGCGCGCATCGCGTCCATCTTGTCGGCGTAATGGTAGACCGAGATCAGCCATTGCCCGACGGTGTCGTAGAGTAGCGCCCCGATGGCATAGCCCAGCATGCCGCCGAGAACCGAAGCCACGGTGCAGATGGTGGCGTAGAGCCAGGCCCGCCGCGGCTGCGCCAGCGCCATGGGCACCAGGATCAGGTCGGGCGGGAGCGGGAAGAACGAGCTCTCCGCGAACGCAACGGCGGCCAGCGCCAGAGGGGCGTGGCGGCTCTCGGACAGCGCGATGGTCCAGCGGTAGAGGCTTTTGAACATTCCGTCCGCTTAGAGGAGGGGACCTGCGATGTCCACGCCGCTGCAGGCGTGCCGGCCCACCTCGCTGCCGGGCGTGTCGGCGGCGCCACCCCACAGGCGCGCGTCATGAACCCGGATGGTCTATGCTGGGCCGATCGACCCCGCTGTCCGCCAACGAGAGTTCACGGTGACCCTGCGACGTTCCCTCGCCATTGCCCTGACGGTCGTCACGGCGTCGCCGGCCCTCGCGGCCTCTCCCGCACCTCTCGGCGCCGATCACGGCATGGTGGTGACCGCCCAGCATCTCGCCTCCGACGTCGGCGCCAAGGTGCTGAAGGAGGGCGGCAATGTCGTCGATGCCGCCGTGGCGGTCGGCTATGCGCTGGCGGTGGTTTTCCCGGCGGCCGGCAATCTCGGCGGCGGCGGCTTCATGACCATCCGTCTCGCCGATGGCCGCTCGGCTTTCATCGACATGCGGGAAAAGGCGCCCGGTGCCGCCACACCCACGATGTTCCAGGACGAGCATGGCAACGTCGTGGAGGGGCGCTCGACCGACACCTGGCTCGCGGTCGGGATCCCGGGGACCGTGGCGGGTCTCGAATGGGCGCGCGATCGTTACGGCACGAAGCCTCGCGCGGCTTTGATGGCGCCCGCCATCGCGCTGGCCCGCGACGGTTTCGTGCTGGCGCCGGCCGATACGAGCCTGCTGCAGCTCGGGACACCGACTTTCGCCGCGGATCCCGCGACAGCCGCGATTTTCACCCACGAGGGCCGGCCCTACGCGGTCGGTGACACGCTCGTTCAGCCGCAACTGGCCGCCACGCTGGAGGCCATCTCGGCGGGAGGTGCGGACGCCTTCTATCGAGGCCCGATCGCCCATTCCATCGCGGAGGCGAGCCGAACCGGCGGGGGGATCATCACCCAAGAGGACCTGGCGGGCTACAAAGTGAGGGAGCTGTCGCCGGTCCACTGCTCCTACCGCGGCTACGACATCCAATCCGCGCCGCCCCCCAGCGCCGGCGGCGTCGCCATCTGCGAGATTTTGCAGATCCTCGAAGGCTACGACCTCGGCGCCATGGGCTACCACTCGGCCGCCGAAGTCCACGCCATGGTGGAAGCCATGCGTCGCGCCTACCACGATCGCCAGGGCCTCGGTGATCCGGACTTCGTCCACGATGACATCGTCAAGCTGATCGACAAGAGCTACGCGGCGAAACTCCGCGCCGGCATCGATCCCGCGCGCGCGACGTCTTCCGCCTCGCTCGATGGGTTGCCGCAGTCCAAACCGGAAGGCCAGCAGACGACGCATTATTCCATCGCCGATACGGCCGGCAACGCGGTCTCGGTGACCTACACGCTGAATTCCTGGTTCGGGCTCCGTCGGGTCGCTGGCGACACCGGCGTGCTGATGAACAACGAGATGGATGATTTCGCCTCCAAGTCGGGCTCCGCCAACCAGTTCGGCCTCGTCGGCAGCGACGCCAATGCGGTGGCGCCCGGCAAGACGCCGATCTCCTCCATGAGCCCGACGATCGTGACCAAGGATGGCAAGCTCGCCATGGTGATCGGCAGCCCCGGCGGGTCGACCATCATCACCACCGTCGTGCAGGCCATCGTCAATGTAGTGGACTACGGCATGACGGTGTCGGCCGCCATCGACGCACCGCGCATCCACATGCAGTGGATGCCGGACGTCGTTTTCGCCGAGCCTCTGGCGCTCTCGCCGGATACGCGCAAGATCCTGGAAAGCCAGGGCTATGCTTTCAAGGACCGTGCACCCTGGGGCCAGGCGGCCGGCATCACCACGGATGTCTTCGGTCGTGACGGCGGCGGGAACGACTTCGCCATCCCCGATCTGTCGCGGCCGCCCAAGGGCTACAAGCTCTATGGTGCCGATGACGACCGCGATCCGGTGGGGTCGGCCGCGGGTGACTGACAGTCGGTCGCGGCCAGCACGGCATGCGTCGTCAAGCCGGCCGCGTGAGGAGGATCGGCCGGGCCGCCTCCGTCTTCCTTCTCAATGAAGCGTGGTGGAGGAACAGCCCGGGGTACGACCGAGCCAATCCTCGTCCAAGTAGACCTCTTCGATCCGCCCTTTCTCCAGAATAGTCGAATCGCCCTCCCATGTCCGACACCCGCCGCCGCGTCCCGAAGCCGCCCGGTTCCATCGAGCCGCTGGCCACGCTGCCGATCTTCTTCAAGCTCGGCGGGCGGCGCGTCCTCGTGGCGGGCGGTACGCCTCCCGCGGTCTGGAAGGCCGAACTCATCGCCGCCGCCGGCGCGCAGGTGATCGTCGTGGCGGCCGAGCCCTGTCCCGAGATGCAGGAGTTCGCCGAAGCCATGCCGGACCGCATCGTTCTGCATCGCCGCGAGTGGATCGCCGGCGATCTCGACGATGCGGCCCTCGCCATCGGAGCCTTCGAAGGCGACGAAGGCGAGCCGTTCCGCGAGGCCGCGCAGGCGGCGGGCGTGCCGGTCAACATCATCGACGTGCCGCCGTTGTGCGAATTCCAGTTCGGCACCATCGTGGCGCGCTCGCCCCTGGTGATCGGCATCTCGACCGACGGCGCAGCACCTGTGTTCGGCCAGGCCTTGCGCGCCCGGATCGAGGCCTTGCTGCCCGCCGAGATCGGCGCCTGGGCGGTGGCGGCGAAAGCCTGGCGCGAACCGCTACAGGCGTTGAAGCTCGGCTTCGCGGCGCGCCGCCGCTTTTGGGAGAACTTCGCCGATATGGCGCTCGAAGGCGGTGATCGTGCGCCGCGCGAGGAGGATCGGCTCGCCTGCATGGCGGCGGCCGAGGCCACGGAGGCCGCCGCAACCGGGCGCATCATCCTGGTCGGCGCCGGGCCTGGCCCGACCGATCAGGTGACGCTCGGCGCCGTCAGGGCGCTGCAATCGGCCGACGTGATTCTTCATGAGGCCGGCGTGGCGCCTGGCGTATTGGGGCTCGGCCGGCGCGAAGCACGCCGCATACCGTCACCTGGCGATATCGCGAGCGCTGCAGCGACCGCTCAAGCTTTCGCCGCAGAAGGCCGTACCGTGGCTTGGGTCGGGCCTGGGGATCCAGGCACTTGCGCCAAATGGACGGCCAGGGTCGAGATTTTGTCGGACGTGTCGCTGACCCTGGAAACGGTCGGCGGACTGCGGTGTCCCACCTGTCCCAGGGGCTGCGCCGCCCCTGGACCGGACGCCGTTGCGGATCAGTGATCCGCCTTCAAGGTGCGGGTGCCGCCGTGAGAGGCGTGGCCGCCCTTGCGCCCGGCCTGCGCGGCGAGACGATGGTTCTGCGAGAAGCTGCGCTTCTCCGGATCGACGCTCTGGCCGCCCTTACGGCCGGCCTGGGAGGCCAGTTCGTGGTTTTGCGAGAAGCTTCGCTTCTCGTTGGGGACGCTCTCGCCACCCTTGCGGGCGATGGCGCGCCGCTTTTCCAAATCCATGGAAGCAAAGCCGCGCGTCGAACGCGTCGCGAAATGTTGTTCCTCGGGCATGGCCGTCTCACTGACGTTGAAAGGACATCGTGATTCGTTGAACGCCCCGCCGAGACGCGAGTTCCTGCCACGCAAATGGCCTGCTTCACTCCGGCGCGGACCTGAAACCAGACCGCGCGCCATGAGCTTTGCCGCACTGCACAGTATTGACCCGGCGTTAAGCTTGAGCAGAGCCGGTGCGCTGCAATATGCGGCCGGCCCTCCCTCACGGGCCGACCGGCGACAATCTTCGGCTTTGGGTCAGGCCTCGGCTTCGCGACGGGGGCGGCGCGGCCGTGCGGGATGTTCCTCGTTGCGGTTCGCCCCAGGAGTCGGAGGGTTGCCGCGGCCGGGACCATCCTCGTAGCGCTGACGCCGCGGGGGAGCTTCGGCGGCGGGCTCGATGCGGGGATCGGCATTCTCGCCGCGTCGCACCGTCTCGGCGAACAGCCGCGCGGCACTCTCCCGGACCTCGAACTTGGTCTCGCGGTCGAAGATGCGGATCGCCCCGATATCGCCCTTGCCGACACCACCGCGGCGGCACAGCATGGGCAGGAGCCAACGCGGATCGGCATTGTTGCGACGGCCGATGTTGATGCGGAACCACGACCCTCCCTGGCCCGTGCCCGGAGCCGACGCTGGTTCACCACCGGTGCGGGGCGCCCATTCCCGGTCACGCGGAACCGCTTCGTATTCGGTCCGGGGCTTCCGCGCCGGTTGCGAGCCCGGATCGGTCACGTCTTCGGGGGCGGGCAGGCGCGAGCGGTAGATCCGCACCAGCGCGGCCGCGACGTCTTCGGCCGACCGCTGTTCGAGCAGCGACCGCGCCATGGCGAGATCCTCCTCGCTGGATTCCTCGGCCAGGAGCGGATCCTGGGCCATGCGCTCCTGATCCAACTTGCGGATCTCGTCGGCCGTGGGCGGCGCGGCCCAGACTACCTCGGCCTTGGCCTGCGCGAGCAGACCCTCGGCGCGGCGGCGGCGGGCCGGCGGCACCAGCAGCACGCTGACCCCCTTGCGCCCGGCGCGGCCGGTGCGCCCCGAACGATGCTGCAGCGTTTCGGCGTCGTTCGGCAGGTCGGCATGGACGACGAGGGAGAGGCCCGGCAAATCGATGCCGCGCGCCGCGACGTCGGTGGCGACGCAGACCCGTGCGCGGCCGTCGCGCAGGGCCTGGAGGGCATGGTTCCGCTCGTTCTGGCTGAGCTCGCCCGACAGGGACACGGTCGAGAAGCCGCGTTCCAGCAAGGCCGATTGCAGGTGGCGCACGGTCTCGCGCGTATTGGCGAAGACCAGCGCGCTCGGCGGCTCGTAGAAGCGCAGCAGGTTGACCACCGCGTGCTCGACCTCGCGCGGGATGATCCGCACGGCGCGATATTCGATGTCGGCATGGCCTCGCGATCCGCCCGTGACGGCGATGCGCAGAGCGTCGTTCTGGTAGCGCTGCGCCAGTGTCACGATGCCCTTGGGCAGCGTGGCGGAGAACAGCAGGGTGCGCCGCTCTGCGGGCGTGGTCGTCAGGATAAATTCGAGGTCGTCGCGAAACCCGAGATCGAGCATCTCGTCGGCCTCGTCGAGCACCACGGCCCGCAACGCGGAAGGATCGAGGTTGCGGCGCTCGAGATGGTCGCGCAGGCGCCCCGGCGTGCCGACCACGATGTGGACGCCCATCGACAGGGCGCGGGCTTCGCGCCGCGCGTCCATACCGCCCACGCAGGAGACGATTCGAGCCCCGGTCATCTTGTAGAGCCAGGTGAGTTCGCGCTCGACCTGCAGGGCGAGTTCGCGCGTCGGCGCGACGACGAGAGCCAGCGGAGCGGCGGCCTGCGAGAACGTATCGGCGTCGTCCATCAGCGTCGGCGCGATGGCGAGGCCGAAGGCCACGGTCTTGCCGGAGCCGGTCTGCGCCGAAACCAGCAGGTCGCGACCCGCCTCGGCTTCGAGGACGGCGGATTGAACGGGGGTCGGGTCCTGGTAGTCGCGTTCGGCCAAGGCACGCGCGAGAGAAGGAGCTGTCGGAGGAAATGCCACGCGGTGTTTCGTGCCTTAAGTGAGAACGGCGCCGAAGCCGAAGGCTGGGGCCGATGGGACTGGCCGCGCTGAGTGCGACCTTGCGACGCTTCGGCCCATGCCGGGCACTGCGTCGTTCAAGAGGAGATGGTTCTTAAGGCATGCCGACACAATCGGCGAGCCCTGCACGACGACAAAGAATGCAGGGCAACCCTGCGGAAAGTGCTGTCCAGGCGGCCATGACGCGCCACATGATCAAATTCGGGACGATTTCGGGGGCTGGCTTTCGTCCGTCGCAGAGGATCGCACTTGCGAAGGGCGTCACGCGTGCTGAAATCTGAAGGGCATCCCGGGAGATCAATGCGGTGAGCGAAGAGTACGAAGACTGGGAGGTTTCTCCCCGCGCGCAGCCGAAACCCGGCGATTACGGCTTCGACCTCGACCGGGCTTTGTCCGCCGTCGTGGGATTGAGCGCGCGGGTGTCCGAAGACGCCTATACGGCCGAGACGCTGGGCCTCGAGCGGGGCGGCAACGGCGTGGTGATCCGCGAGGACGGCGTCGTCCTGACGATCGGCTACCTGATCACCGAGGCCGAGGAGGTGCTGCTCGAAACGAACCGCGGGCGCGTCGTGCCGGGTCACGTGCTGGGCTACGACGGCTCGACCGGCTTCGGGCTCGTGCAGGCGCTGGAGCCGCTCGACCTGCCGGCGCTGAAGTTGGGCGACTCGCGCCACGCCGGCGTGGGCGATCGCGTCATCCTGGCCGGATCGGGCGGGCGCCGCCATTCCGTTGCGGCAGAGATCGTGGCCCGACAGGAATTCGCCGGCTATTGGGAATATCTGATCGAAGAGGCGATCTTCACGGCGCCCGGCCACCCGAATTGGGGCGGGGCGGCTTTGATCGGCAGCTCCGGCGAGTTGCTTGGCATCGGCTCGCTTCAGCTTCAG
>JAYVMK010000460.1:0-6783 GCA_043758995.1 Lichenibacterium sp.
CCACCAAGCCGGCGGGACTCGCCACTTCGGCGACATTCTCCAGCGTGTCGCGGACGCTGTTCGACAGTTTGGCGCCCTCGACAAAGAGGATCGGCCGCCCGCTCTTCGGCAGGAGCGCATAGGCCATCGGCAGCGGCGTGTGGTTCACGTCGGCACCCCGGATGTTGAAGAGCCACGCGACCGCGTGAGGATCGCTGACCAGCAACGTTTCGCCCTCGCCGAGCTTGTCGCGCACCGCCGCCACCTTGGCGGCCCGGTCCTGGCCGGCGAGATGTTCGGGGTGGAGCGACACGGCGCCCTTCGGCATGGCGGGGCGGTCCGGCCAGACGGCGTCGATCGGATTGGAGTCGACCGGGACCAACCGCGCCCCCACCGCCGCGACGGCGCCGGACAGGCGCTCGATCTGCCCCGGCGTGTGGAGCCAGGGATCGAAGCCGATCGTTTGCCCGTCTTGCAGGCGCTCCCCGAGCCAGGCCTCGGGCGGATGATCGATCAGCGATTCGGGAGTGAAGACACTCGTGTCGATCTGCTGGCGGACCTGAACGGTGTAGCGCCCGTCTACGAAAACGGCGGCTTCGCCGGTCAGGACCACCGCGCTGCCGGCCGATCCGGTGAAGCCGGTCAGCCAGGCCAGGCGCTCGGCCGCCGAAGGCACATATTCGTTCTGGTGCTCGTCGGCGCGCGGCACCACGAACCCATCGAGGCCGCGGCGCTTCAGTTCGGCGCGCAGGGCGGCGAGGCGGGCCGGGCCTTGCGACGGGTCGTCGCTGTCGTCGAAGGACTGGAAGCGGGCTTCGAACATGGCGGCGTCCTTGGAGCAGGCGCCGAAGGCACGGCCTCGGCGGAGTTCGTTGCCGTCCATCCTATGGCCCGCGACACGATCCCGCTACCGCCGACCAAGCCGACGGACGGCGGTGAACGCCTCCTCTCGTGAGACGTAGGAAGAGAAGTGCGGTGCAGGACAATCGAAGATCGGGTCGGGCGGAAACGATCTTCCAGGACACAGAGACTTGGCCGCCCGGCCAGAACCAATTTCAACATGGACCTGCAGGGCCGCAGACGTGATCGACGGGCTGCGGCTTCGCGGCGGCCGCGTGACGGGCAAGGAAGCCGTGCATCGCGCCGTGGGAGGGTTTAAGGGAGAGTGACAATGAGATCCACTTTCCCATGATCCCCAATCTCCTCTCCATCGCGGGCTCCGACCCCAGCGGAGGCGCCGGCATCCAGGCGGACCTCAAGACGTTTTCGGCGCTGGGCTGCTACGGCATGGCGGCGCTGACGGCTTTGACGGCGCAGAACACCCGGGGCGTCAGCAGCGTCCACGTGCCGCCACCCGAGTTCCTCGCCGCACAGCTCGACGCCCTTTTCGCCGACGTGCGGATCGACGCGGTGAAGATCGGCATGCTGGCGACGGGCGACATGGTGAGAACCGTGGCGCGCTGCCTCTCTGCCCATCCCGGCATCCCGGTGGTTCTCGATCCGGTCCTGGTGGCGACGAGCGGCGACAGCCTGGGGACTCCCGACGTCGTCGACGCCATCGTGTCCCATCTGCTGCCTATGGCCTCGGTGGTGACGCCGAACCTGGCCGAGGCGGCGCGCCTGTCGGGCCTCGACGCCATCGCCGACGAGGACTCCATGCGAGAGGCCGCCGGTCTGATCCAGGCGCGCGGCGCTCGGGCCGTGCTGGTCAAGGGCGGTCATCTCGGGGGCGGCGAGGCCGTCGACCTGCTCTCCGAAGGCGCCGACATCCAATTCTTCCATGCGCCCCGAGTCGAGACGGCCAACACCCACGGCACCGGCTGCACGCTGTCCTCGGCGATCGCCTGCTATCTGGCGAAGGGCTTGGCCCTGGCCGATGCGGTCGACGCCGCCAAAGCATATCTTACGGCAGCCATTTCGGAGAGTGCGAGCCTCGACGTCGGACATGGACACGGGCCCGTGCACCATTTCCATGCCTTTTGGCCCACCGAACCATCAGAGGTCCGATGAACGTCCAATCGCGAATCGACCCGGCCGTGAGATTGAACGCCGCCACCGGTCCATTGCCGCCCGGCCATCCGGCCGTGAAGCCGCGCCGCATCGGCGTGCTGCTCACCAATCTCGGCACGCCGGATGCCACCGACTATTGGTCGATGCGCCGCTATCTCAAGGAATTCCTCTGGGACCGGCGCGTCATCGAAATCAACCGCGCCCTGTGGTGGGTCATCCTCAACGGCATCATCCTGACGGTGCGGCCGGGCCGCAAAGGCAAGGATTACGACACGATCTGGAATCGCGAGCGCGACGAGAGTCCGCTGAAGACCATCACGCGCTCGCAGGCCGAGAAGCTTCAGGCTTCCATCGCGGCCGGCCTCCTGGATGCAGAGGGCGTCGACGTGCGGGTCGACTGGGGCATGCGTTACGGCAATCCGTCGGTGAAATCGGCCCTGGAGCGGCTGCAGGGCGAGGGCTGCGATCGCATCCTGCTGGTGCCGCTCTATCCCCAATATGCGGCGGCGACGAGCGCTACGGCCTGCGACAAGGCCTTCGAAGCGCTGATGCAGATGCGCTGGCAGCCGGCTTTGCGCGTGGCGCCGCCCTACGCCGACGACCCCGATTATATCGACGCCGTCGCGGCCTCGATCGCCGAGAGCCTGGCGCAACTCGACTTCGAGCCGGAGGTGATCATCGCGTCTTTCCACGGCGTCCCGAAGGAGTACCTGCTGAAGGGCGACCCCTACCACTGCCAATGCGCCAAGACGGCCCGGCTGCTCCGCGAAAGACTGGGCCTCTCCGCCGAGAAATTCATGCTGACGTTCCAGTCGCGCTTCGGCAGCGCCGAATGGCTGCAGCCCTACACGGACGAGACCATCAAGGCCCTTGCCGCCAAGGGCGTGAAGCGGCTCGCCGTCGTGACGCCGGGCTTCTCGGCCGATTGCCTCGAGACAATCGAGGAGATCGGCGGTGAGAATGCCGAATATTTCCACCATGGTGGCGGCGAGCAATTCGCCCGCATCGAATGTCTCAACGACAGCCCCGGCGGCCTCCGCGTCATCGAATCCATCGTTCGCCGCGAGTTGATGGGCTGGGTGTGACTGAGGCGGGGCGTAACGCCTCGCCCTTCGCTGATCTCCGCCTGCGCGGGGATGAGCGGCATAAAGCGTAGGCTCCGGCTGGCCCGCTACTCCACGCAGGTGACATGCGGCCCGGCGATGCCCTGCATATCGACGATACGCTGGGCCAGTTGCCGGTGCTGGCGGGACGGGCGGGTGACGCTGCGGAGGAACGGGTTCGGCAGGGCGGTGGCCAGCAGCGCGGCCTCTCGCGTCGTCAGCGCCGAGGCGGGCTTCCGGAAGTCGCGCTGCGCAGCGGCCTCGATCCCATAGACGCCGTCACCCCATTCGGCGACGTTCAGATAGGCTTCGAGCACTCGTCGTTTGCCCCAGACCGTATCCAGCACAACGGCGAGGGGGATCTCCAGAGCCTTGCGCAGGTAGGAGCGGCCCGGCCAGAGGAAGAGGTTCTTGACCACCTGCATGGTCAGCGTCGAGGCGCCCCGGCTCGGTGTGCCGTCGCCATCGCCGATGACCTCTCGCAGGGCTCCGAAATCGACGCCGTGCTCGCGGCAGAATTGCCCATCTTCGGACAGGATCACCGACGCGATGAGGTTCGACGAGACGGCGGAGAGCGGCACCCAGCGCCGATCGACCGGCTGCCCGGTGAGCCATCGCCCGATCATCAGGGTCGAGACGGGCCGGATGACGGTCTGAATGGCCAGCGCTCCCAGACCCAGGACGGCGAGCAGCATCATCAGCCGGAGAGCCCATCTCACCACGCCCGGATCTCGTCAGATGTGCCCGCTCTCGCGGCACTTGGGGAAAGAATCGTCACGGGCCGCGGTCTGTGGATTGAAACCGGCACCACATTACCGCATCTTCGAAGTGCACAGCCGTGCTTCCTCCGTTTCAACGGGACAGATCCACTGACCTCGACAGCTTTCGCGACCGCGGCACAGCCGCTTCCCTCGGCCGACGCTGACTTTCGTCAGGCCGACCCTCTGGTCCGGACGATACTCGACAGTCTCGACGATGCCAAAGCCGAGGATGTCATCGCGATCGATCTCCGGGGAAAGACCTCTCTCGCCGACACGATGGTGGTGGCCAGCGGCCGTTCCACCACGCATGTCAGCGCCATCGCCGACCGGCTTCTGCGCGAGTGCAAGAGCAGCGGCACGACGACGCGGGTCGAGGGGCTCAGCAATTGCGACTGGGTCCTCGTCGATGCCGGCGACGCCATCATTCACATTTTCCGCCCCGAAGTGCGACAGTTCTACAATCTCGAGAAGATGTGGGGCGGCATGCGACCCGATGAGCATCAAGCAGGCTGACGCCGTCCGGTGAAGATCGTGCTGGCGGCGGTGGGTCGAATGAAAGCCGGTCCCGAGCGTGAGTTGCTCGATCGTTATCTGACAAGGGCCCGCGCCACGGCGCGGGCCCTTGGCGTTTCGAGCCTCGACGTCCTGGAGATCGAGGAGGGGCGCGGCCGTTCCGCCGAGGAGCGCAAGCGGACCGAGGCGACGGCTCTTTCGGCGCGTCTGGCGCCGGGCACCGTGGTCCTGGCGCTCGATGAACGCGGGCAGGCCCTGTCGAGCCCCGCCTTCGCGGCGCAGATCGGTAAGTCGATCGAGAGCGGCACGGCCAGTCTGGCGCTGGTGATCGGCGGACCGGACGGTCTCGACGACGCGGTCCGGAGCGGCGCCCGCAACATCGTGAGCTTCGGCGCCGCCACCCTGCCGCACCAGCTCGTGCGGGTCATCGTGGCCGAGCAGCTCTACCGCAGCTTCACCATCCTGACGGGCCATCCGTACCACAGGGCGTGACAGCGGTTCGGCCAAGGCGCCGGGATTAGATTTCGCGCGGCCTCAGCCCGGCGAAGGAAGCGGCCGCCCCTCAGGGCTTCCGCGTCGCCACCAGATCGACGTCGACCGTGACGTCGAGTGCCACGTAATCGGCACTGGCCCAAGAGCCCTGGCCGACACCGAAATCGGTCCGCATCAGCTTGGCATGGCCGACTGCATGGGCCTGATCGCCCGTGATGGTCAGCGTGAAGGGCAGAACCACGGCCTTCGACACGCCCCGCAGCGTGAGCTTGCCGGAGGTCTCGAAGGCGTCGCCGCCCTTCGGGGTGAAGCCCGTCGCCTCGAACGTCGCCTTGCCGAATTGCGTCGCGTCGAACCAATCCGGCGTCGGCAGGGCCTCGTCCTTCTGAGGGTCCTCGGTCGAGGCGCTGGCGATGTCGATCGCCGCCGAGACATGACCGGCCTCGGGGTGGGCCGGATCGAAGTCGATCGCGGCCGTCCAGCTCTTGAACCGGCCCGTGAATGGCGCACCGGTCTGTTGACCGGTGAAGCCGAGCTGGCTCTTGGCCGGATCCACCGTCCAACTCGCCGCCTCGGCAGCCGTCGAGAGCCCCATCAGGAGGACAGCGGCAGCGGAGATCGATCTCGTCTTCATGTCAGCCTCGTCGAAGCGTGGGGCGGCCGAGCCAGGGCAGGCCGGGGATCATGCGGCGCAGGACGGTGTCGCGCAGAATGAAATGGTGGCGCAACGCCGCGCCGACGTGAAGCAGCAGCAGGGCGATGAGGGCATAGCCGCCGTAGGCGTGGATCGTGTCCAGCACGGCGGAGGCCTGGGGCTTGTTCCAGCCGAACCAGGCCGTGACCGGAATATGCGGCCAGGGCACCACGCCATAGAGGACCGTCGGAATGTTGAGCGGCGAGGCCGAGACCAGGGCCCAGCCGACGAGCGGCATGCCGATCATCAGCACGTAGAGCAGCACATGCGTGCCTTCCGCAGCGCTCTTTTCCCAGGCCGGCATATCGCCGGGCAGGGGCGGCGGGCGATGCGCGAGGCGCCAGAGGAGGCGCAGCATGGCGGCCATCAGGATCGTGAGGCCGACGGATTTATGCAGCTGGAACAGCTTGAACTTGATCAACGGCGAGAGCGGCGCATGCGCCATGGCGAGGCCCATCGCCAGGGTCGCCAGGATGCCGAGGCCGATGGTCCAGTGCAGCACGATCGCCACCCAATTGTAGCGGTGCGACGCGGTGCGGGAGGGCAGGGCGATGGTCATGGGCCTCTCTCGATGTCTGTCGCCAAAAGGATTCCCCACACCCCGCCGCCCCATCCATGGTCTGCGGCATTCCCACATCTCACCGCGAAGGCGCTGCGCGGCGGTTCCCCTCTCCCTTGTGGAGAGGGGCCAAGCGTGAGGATGGACGACGCTCTTCGCAATGTCGGGCTCCACAGCCTGGGCGGTCGCGGTCACCTCTCCGACCCTCACCCCTTACCCCTCCACAAGGGAGAGGGGAGACGGCCAGGGTCGGTTCAGTTCGCGAACTGCGAACCCAGGCGCTCCATGGTGGAGGAGGCGGGTCGGGCGCAGCAGTTCAAAAACGAACCGAGGCGATCAACGAGAAGCTTACTTGCTCTTCTCGAAGGCGGCGTCGATGTCGAGGTCGACGGCATCGCTGATCACCGGCGCATAGGTCTTCACGCCGAACTCGGTGCGCATGATCTGGCCCTTGGCCTCGAAGCCGCTGGTGTAGTGCTTGTTGACCGGGTTCACGCCGGCGGCGTTGAACTTGACATGCAGCGTCAGCGGCTTGGTCACGCCGTGCAGCGTGAAGTCGCCCGCGACATCGGCAGTGTCGGCACCGGTCTTGGTCACCTTGGTGGACTTGAAGGTGATCTGCGGAAACTTGGCAGCGTCGAGCCACTGGGCGCCGTCGAGCTCTTCCTTCAG
>JAYVMK010000461.1:0-14804 GCA_043758995.1 Lichenibacterium sp.
GTTGCCTCAGGCGGTAACGACACCCTTTTCTCGATGCCGTGACTCGCATTTCGCCATCCCCGAGGTCCATAAGGCGCTCGTTTGCGGTGCCTCGCCCTGGATTGCTCTCGCGTCAGGCGCAGAGCTGTTCATCCTGAGCGCAGCCGTCAGCCGCCCCGCCGGTGCTCATAGCTATTAAAGTGTCGAGTTTCTTGGGGGCCTGCGGTTTGACGGGATTGGATCCTGCCGCTCCCCACCATGCTGCTGTCGTCAAGGCTGCAACTGCCCCCGTACGGGATTCAAGAGCTTTGGCGCAGGACTCGTGTGGACGTGAGAGTAGTGCTTCTAGGAACCCAGTCTCTGGAGATAACCTGCCTTTATTCGATGAAGATCCATCGACCCCTAGGACAACGCGAGTTGCGGGTTGCAGATGGCTGACTGCGTCGTAGGCGAGCCAGGACGCATGGGTTTGTCGATCAAGCTTCGGGTGGCATAAATAGCCTGGCGAGCCTACGGGCCAAGTTAGGCGAGTAGAGCAAGCGCGAGGTGACACTTGCCGCTCGCTCCAACTCGGGTGGAACCGATAATGTCAGAACCTGCCGGCTCGGCCCTTCCTCCGGCGATCTCGCCTGACTGCACCTGGACGGTCACGGCTCCGGCGGGACAGGTGTTCGACAACGACGTCCCTGAGACAAAGGGTTGCTCAGTTAAGTCGACCATTGCGGCAGCAATTCCTTTGTGAGGGTGCCCGGTCGCAACACCAGCGATCCTCCAGCGATCCGCACGCACAATGCCTAAGTCTTGTTGATTCACGCTTTGCGTCCGATTGGGCTCCCTTAAGTGCCGCGGGTTAACGTCACCTCGTCATGCGCCTGTTTCTCTTTGACAGCGCAAACGCCATCCTGAGCGGGATTCCGGTAAATTGCGGGCAGGGCGACCGCTCTCAGAACGAGACGGTAGGCGGTTAGCCGCGGCGAACTTTCAGGTTTAATCCGGTTAGCCGCGGCTAACCGGATGGCCGAGAGAATTACTGGCCTCCAACGTGTCAAAATAAACCTCTTGTCAATGCTTTAGAATCGCTTCAATCCTACCAGAAGCGGGTCTAGGGCGATTTCACGTCTAAAACCGATGGTGGCGACTGGAACTACGATGAGCGTCGAAAGGCCAAGAACTAAGCCGGGAGCGAATTCCGCTCTAAAGGATCTGGTGCAAAGGCACGGTGCAGACCTGTCGGCGCAGTTGCAAGCTCATCACCGCAACATCTTCCCTCCTGAAGCCGAAAAATCCATTCGCTCACTCACGCCTGCCGAGACCGCGAAGCTTCTTGGCATTCACGAGTCGTATTTGCGACAGGTCGCGGCGGGAGAGAAGGCGGGACAGCCTGTCGCAAAAGGGGGGCGACGCAGCTATTCGGTTCAAGACATCAGCGATCTCCGACGAACACTCGATCAAGGAACGCGAGGGAACCGACGCTACCTACCTCACCGTGACCCAGACGATCACCTCCAGGTGATATCGGTCATGAACTTCAAGGGCGGTAGCGGAAAGACCACCACAGCGGCGCATCTCTCACAGTACCTCGCACTGCATGGATATCGTGTCCTTGCCATAGATCTCGATCCGCAGGCGAGTCTCTCGGCTTTGTTCGGTCATCAGCCCGAAACTCATGTCGGGCCTAATGAAACTCTCTATGGCGCTATACGATACGACGATCAAAAGCGCCCCATCGCCGAAATTGTGCGTGGGACGTACATTCCCGAACTTCATCTGATCCCGGCGAACCTGGAGCTCATGGAATTCGAACACGATACGCCGAAGGCGCTGATGCAGCGCCAGACAGGCGACACTCTGTTTTTCGCCCGCATCGGGCAGGCAATAGCTCAGGCTCAGAATCTATATGACGTCGTCATAATCGACTGCCCGCCCCAGCTCGGCTATCTAACGCTTTCGGCACTTACGGCTGCTACGGCGGTACTGATCACGGTGCATCCCCAAATGCTGGACGTCATGTCGATGTCTCAGTTTCTGCAGATGACGGGGGACCTACTCGACGAAGTCTCCAAGCACGGAGCATCGACGTCATACGACTGGATGAAATACCTGATTACGCGCTTCGAGCCGGGAGACGGTCCGCAGAATCAGATGGTGGCCTTCTTGCGATCCATTTTCGGGGAGCACGTCTTGATCCATCCAATGCTGAAAAGCACGGCCATTTCGGACGCGGGGCTTACCAATCAGACCATCTTCGAGGTCGAGCGCCAGCAGTTCACGCGGGCGACGTACGATCGTGCCCTTGAGGCGATGAACAATGTCAATGCCGAGATCGAAAGCCAGATCCGGAAAGCGTGGGGCCGGACATTATGAGCAGGAAGGCACTGTTTGGCACCTTGACGCCGAAGTCACCGGAACCAGACCTCGCGATGGAGGATGTGCCAGCCGCCTTGCCACAGAGTCGTGTTCGGGCACGGCCGATACTTGGTTCTCCCAATCTGATCCCGGATGCTGAGGCCCGTCCCGTCGGCGCCATAGGTGCTTCGCTTGGCGAGTTCAACGAGCGTGCGAAGCGCGCGGATGAAATCGAAAAGAAGCTGACCGAAGGGCAGGTCATTGTAGAGCTTGATACTGAGCTTATCGATCCCTCCTTCGTTTCCGACCGGATGCCGGTGTCTGAGGACGCCCTTTCAAGTCTCACTGAGATGATACGGGACCACGGGCAGCTTAATCCCATCCTGGTCAGGCCGCACCCTGACGCGGAAGGCAGGTATCAGGTTGCTTTCGGGCACAGGCGTCTTCGCGCCGTGAAGGCCATTGGCCGGCCGGTCCGTGCAGTCGTTCGCAGGCTGACCGACGAACAGCTGGTTATCGCGCAGGGACAGGAGAACCACGAGCGGGAGGACTTATCGTTTATCGAAAAGGCGCTGTTCGCGCATCGTCTCGAAAAGCGGGGCTTTACGCGGTCGACGATCATGTCGGCAATGTCGGTCTACAAGAGCGACCTCTCTAACATGCTCGGGGTAGTGGCGAAGATCCCTGAGCCGATCGTTATGGCGATCGGACCAGCCCCGAGTATTGGACGGCGAGGTTGGATCGAGCTCGCGAACTCTGCGCAGAATCACAAATCTGCGATCGAGAACGCTATCAAGGCTGGTGATTTCGCCGGTCTCGGTAGCGACAGCCGCTTCAAGGCGGTGGTCGGCGCAACCAAACCGCAGGCGGCAAAGGCCAAGGCAGAGGCCTGGGCCTCTTCCAAGGGTCAGCCGTTGGCAAAGGTCACACATGACGAGGGCAGGGTGATGCTCGCGATTGACAGGCGGAAGTCGCCGGAATTCGCAGAGTTCGTGCTGACACGACTGCGTGATCTCTTTGAGGAATTCGAAGCTCCCTCGTGAGAGGCAGCAACGATGGCGTAGCGTACTAACCAGGAGCATCGCGCAAAGAAAAAGGCCCCCGAAGCGTTTCCGCCCCGGAAGCCCATTCTCGTAGTGTAAGCAGCTAGAGAATCGCCCTTCCGCGCATCATTGTCAAGGCGCAACACCGCTCCGGTGACCGGACTTCTTTGCCCTAGCGCAGGCAAGGATTATGGATCAAATAACGACGCCCTTTGGGCGGCGATCGCTTTCGCTCGGCATGGTTGCAGCGCAGGTAGCTGCACGTGATGTAGAGGGCAAAGCCGCGCATAAATGGAAGACGTTCCGCGCAATCGCGGAGAGCAAGGATGCGCTCGGTGTATCGGATCGCTCTCTTTCGGTGCTGAACGCTCTTCTGACCTGCCTGCCGGAGACGGCGATGACGGCGGGCGACCTCGTCGTGTTCCCGTCTAACAAGGCACTGTCCCTGCGTGCGCACGGCATGGCGGAAACTACTCTGAGGCGACATCTTGGTGAGTTGGTTAGGGCAGGGCTTATCATCCGCAGGGATAGCCCGAACGGGAAGCGTTACGCCCATCGCGGCGCTGAAGGCGTCGAGAAAGCGTTCGGCTTCGACTTGTCGCCGGTGCTGGCACGGGCGGAGGAGTTCGAACGCCTGGCAGCAGAGGCTCTTGCGGCCCGGCGGGCGGCGGCGATGGCCCGCGAGCGTGTCACGATCTATCGGCGTGACATCGGCAAGATGATCGAGGCGGGTGTTGCCGCTGGGGCAGGGGCGTCGTGGCAGGGATATCGTGAGGCGTTTGCGGCGCTTTGCTACCGGCTCCCTCGCAAGGTCACGATGACCAGTGTGGAGCCGCTGGTCGACGCCTTGAAGGCCTTGGCGACCGACGTAGGCAAAGCACTGGAAAGTCTGACTAAAACATTGGAATCCGATGGCATTGACGTCCAATTCGGCGCGCAAATCAAGAATTCAAATCCTGAACCTATTATTGAATCTGAACCCGCTAGCCGAAAAGAGCAGGGGGCGCAGGCGGAGAAAAGCTTGCCGCTGTCAGTGGTACTTCGCGCCTGCCCCGACATAGCAATGTACGACAAGGACGGCGTTCAGAGCTGGCGTGACCTGGTCGCGACCGCTGGGCTTGTGCGGGGCATGTTGGGGATCAGCGCCTCCGCTTGGCACGACGCCACTACGACGATGGGCGAGACCGGAGCAGCGATCGTCGTTGCGGGCATTCTGCAGCGCGCCGAGGCGATCAATAGCCCCGGCGGTTACCTGCGCGGCCTCACCGAGAAAAGCAGGGCAGGGGAGTTCTCGGCTTGGCCGATGATGATGGCGCTGCTGCGCGCTCAGTCCCCCATTTCGAAATCCATGTCCAGGGCAGGGAAGTCGTGATCATCCGGATTTGCTGGGACGTAACTGCCCGGCTCGAAGGAAGGCGGCATGTCGCGCTGAGGCTCCGGCTTGACCGCACTGCTCATGTCGAGAACGGCGTTCTCGTAGCCATTGGTCTGCGGCTCTGGTCTTGCTTTCTGTCCTTTGCAGAATTCCTTTCGATCCGGGACGCCAATATCCTGCGAGCCTCGTTCTGCAGCCGATCATGTTTGGCCCATGCCGATCCCACCCCGCCGGTTTCCGTTGGACTACGCGTCGCGCTCGTCCCGGAACTGGTCGACGAACTCGCATACGCCGCTCGATCTCATCGACCTCGGCCGCGACCATCGCTTTATCGCCTTCGAAGCGGTCCGTGATGCCGGATGAGATTCTCACGACAGTTCGACGCGCGCCCGCGGAACGTGCCGTAAATCCTGGGGCGGGCAGGGGATTCGAACGAAGGCTTCTAAAGCGGCTGTGGACTGAGCTTGACGCGTATGAAGTGGGTGCGAGCAAGGCCTTTGTCTTGCTCCGTGGTGCGATGTTCTTTGACGACGGCCTTGGAGTGATACGTGGTGCTGATCAACTCTTTCACCGCCTCCCCCATTTCCCGGAGGAATGCACCGAGACGTGGTCGCTCGAGATCGTCAACCGCTCGGACCTGCACCGCTTCGTGGTTTTCCCCAGGCGCTGGATCGTCGAGGGGTCCCTCGGCTGGGTCAGTCGAACTGCCGTCTGATGCGCGACTTGCGAGAGGCAAGCCTGTAGAAAAGTAACGTTCGTCTACTAAGACATGATCCGTAGCATGTTCAGGCGTGCTACCTTATGTCTCGTAACACGACACTCAGGTTAAAGTATGATGAGTAGTCGGCGGTGGGCGATCCTGGAAGGACATTAGACAGTGTTTATCGTGGCCGCTTTCACTCTATGCAATTCAAGCGTTCGCGGGTGTGTGTACCTCAGCAGGCTCATCTTATCTAATGTGGAATGCCGGAAATGCGTGAGCGTGATCTGCCGACGGGCTCAAACATTGATCACTCTGTGCTCTGCACCATTGCCGGCAAAAGCGGAACGGTACATTGGCGACCTGCTGTTCAGCATAGTCAGGCTTGAATCATCGTCGCTTTGCGGTGCAAAGTGTTAGAAGGCTCCAACGAGCGTAACCCATGCCCGAGTGTGTCCTGGCTCGCGCGGCCCGTCTATGGCCGGCTAGTTCGATTCTGAAAAGCGCAATGATCAGGAACGGAACGCACGACGTTTCCAGCGGCTTCCTCCACGTGGACCAGCACCGTCATGATCGGAATCGAGCGATGACGGCTTACAACGACGAGACGCTCTCGGAGGAGGAACTGCAAACGCTGAGGGGCTTGCTGACCAAGCTGACTGATCGTGGAGCGGAACTGCCGTGGCCGCTGTTTCGCTTCATCAACGAGGTCGCGGCTACGGCCAACGTGGATCTCCTAGTCCCAGACCCGGCCCTGGGCGTCCTGCTCGCCTGGCGCGATGACCCGTTTGGGCGGGGCTGGCACGTGCCCGGCAGTTTCATCCGTCATAGGGAGGAAATCGGCCACCGCCTTGCGGCCTGCGCCCGCGATGAGTTCGGTTGCGACGTCGAGGTTGAAGACCGTGTCGCGGCGGTCATTCAGATCTTTGACGACCGCGGCCACTCCGTCTCGCTTTGCCATCGGGCTGCCCTGAGAGGCACCCTCGGCCGACGCCTGGTCGGAGCCGACGATGAGCCCGATCCCGGCGATCTCCGTTGGTTCAGCACGGCACCGGCCAACCTCTATCCCAGCCATCTCGTGTACCGCGAAATCCTGATGGACGTCGGCTGCGGAGAACTCGGCGGTGGCGCGCGCCTTTTTACCCAACACGTCGGGAGCCGCGACGCCGCCCAGGCCGTCCCGGAAGGATCGATCAGCTCCGATGTGCCGCTCACGTAAGTTGCGCTTGGCCTTGTCGGTTCCTACCGATAACGCTCCATCTTGGCAGCGAGACGCACGGATCCGCGCCGGCGCGCCGCGAGGCGGTCGGGAACCGGCCGGCCTCGGCCCGTCGATGCAGCGTCATGGAGCGACGTCATCAAGGGCAGCGCGCGGACCGGATCGCCGGCCTTGCCCTCGAGGACGTCGTGCACTGCGCCATCTACACACGAATATCCCATACCGAAGGGCTCGAACAACCGTTTAATTCGCTGGATGCGCGGCGGGTTGCCTGCGCGCATTACATCGCCAGCCAAGGCCTCGGAGGGGTGGTGCGAACTCAAGGGCCGCTACGACGACGGCGGCTTCTCTGACGGCTCGCTCGACCACCCGGCGATGACGCTCCTTCTCGCGCACGTCGAGGCCGGCGCGATCAATGTCGCGGTGGTCTACAAGATCGACCGGCTCTCGCGATCCCTGCGCGACTTCGCCCGCCTCCTCGAAGCGTTCGAAAGTCGGGGCGTGACCTTCGTCTCGGTGACGCAGCAGTTCAGCACCACGAGCAGCATGGGGCGCCTCACGTTCAACGTGCTGCTGTCCTTCGCCCAGTTCGAGCGGGAGATCACGAGCGAGCGCACGCGGGACAAGTTTTCGGCCCTGCGGGAGAGGGGCGTCTGGACGACCGGTCCCCGGCCCTCCGGTTACCAGCTCGCGGAGCGCCGGCTCGTCGTCGACGCAATCGAGGCAGCTGTCATCCGGCGCGTCTATGCGCTCCATGCCCGGCTGAGGTCGGCCATGTCGATCGATGGTCTTCTCAACGCGGGGGGCCTGTTAACCCATCTCGGCCTGTCATTCTACCAGAGCTTTGTTCGGAGGATCCTCGAAAATCCTCTCTATCGCGGCGAACTGACCTATCTCGGTTCGCCCTATCCCGGCGCGCATCGGCGCATCATCTCGGAACGTGTCTGGGCCAGGACCGAGGCGATCAAGGATGCGAGCGCGGCCCGTCGCGGCCAGAGGCGGGCGCCGTTGGTCGGCCTCTTGACGGGATTGCTGTACAGCCGCGGGCAGCGGCTGCTCCATGTTGGCAGTCGGGCCAAGGGCAAGCTCTATCGATACTATGAACGGGCGGGTCGGCCCCGGGCAACGGAGGGCGAGCGCGTCGAACGGTTCAGGGCGCTCGAGCTCAAGCTTGGCGTTCTCGCCCTCCTCGGCCCTGAAGGTCGCCTATGGTCCGGCGCCATGAGCCGGGCGGCGGCGCAAGACTTTGTCCGATCTCCAGTCGACCGGATCGACGTCGGCCCGGACATGGTGGTCCTGCTGAAGACTGGCGATCGCTCCGCGCCCCTACCCTGGGTCGGACCGACACGCTCGATCTCGGCGGACGCGGGCGAGACGGCCGGTTCTGGACCCCGTTCGAGGCCGAGCCCGATCCGTGCGAGCCCTCGTAGTCGGAACCGACTCTTGCCTTGGCGGCCCTGGTGAAAGCCGAGCTTACGGTCGCTGACGAGGGACGGCCACCGGAAACGAAAAACGCCGCGGTCGGACCGCGGCGTCGAGATTGTCGGAAGGCCGGCCTGCGACGCATCAATGCGTGCGGGGCGTGCCCTTGGCGGTGCCGCGCGCGACGCGCGGGGTGGCCAGGGCAGCGGCCGCCACCACCGTTTCAGCGGGCGCGCTCGGCGCCTTGGCCTTGGCGAGGGCGGGCTTCTTCGCCGCCGTCTTGCGGACGGCCTTAGCGGGAGCCGGGGCTTCAGTCGGGGCGGCCACCGCGGCGACTGGCGGCGAGGCGTGCCGGAGCGCGGCTTCGGCAGCGAGCCAATGCGTGTCGTGTCGGCCAAACGGGCGGCCCTCGGCCTCCCAGGCGAAATAGGCCGAGACGGCGATCGTGTCGTGAGTCGGGATGGTCATGGGTCGAACTCCTGGAAAGGGCCACGCGCCCGCGTGACCTGAATAAGGGCCGGGGCCGGCCGTACGCGAGGTCGACAGGTCTCCCGAGTGAAATGCGGACACCGGGCATCATCCGAGATGGTCTCACCCTCGGTCCGACCCGCCGCAGCGTAAGCCTTGGCGCCGCAGGCTGGTGCGGAGCTTGTGCGAGGCGCGTGGGCAAATATGATAAACTTCGCTCACGCTGCTGGCCGGCTAAACATGTCGATGATCGTCTGCTTCGTAGGACGTCACATCGGTCTTCGACGTCCTGATTGGGTCGACATCTGTCAGGCTCTTTGATGGCCGCCACCTTGCCTCGAGGCCGCTGGATATCCTTGGACAGCCTGATTAGAACAGCGCTTGAAAGCCTCGATTCCATTCGCCGCTTGGTTGGGTCGGACAGGTTTATCCGTGTCCTAAAATCATCACTACGAATTTGCTTAGCGGTTTGGGCGCAGACCGCCGAAGAGTCCTATGTCCTAAAAAATTGCTCGGCCCCGAGTCGCTGACGTACGCGGCCGAGAGCGCGTTGCGGAATGGATCGTTCTTGAGCCGGGCCATCCGAATTGCCGGTCGGAGAGGGTTTTCGATGAGGCCGTGCACCGTGTAGAAGTACGAACGGCTAGAACCATAGACGAGAATGCATAGTCTTGAGATGGGTCAATCCAAGCCGTTACCGCGGCGATGATCCGAAGTTTGGAACGGGCAGCCACGGTCGGGTGAGCTACCGCTGGAGGACAACGAGGGCGGTTGCGTTGTTCGCCTAAACAGCGGCAGCGCGGCTACCGACGGGCGCGCCGGTGCGTGCGCTGATCCGCCTGAGGTGATGCGGCATCTCCGGTTGCTGAACGGTTGTCGGTGGGCTGCAATTGGTGCTGGCCGTGGAACGGGCGGAGGAGGGGCCCTTGCGGGCGTCGGGGATGGCTCGGCCAACTGCCGGACCGGCGTCAGGCTATCGACGAAGGCGACCAGTCCTCGTGCCGGATGATGGTCAATGCGTCGAACTCGCTGCCCGGAAGCAGTCATCCCGGATCAGGTCATAGATCCTGCTGATCGACACATCGACGAGGGGCGGCTGCATCGTAGATCCGGTAAGCGAGAGGCATGAATCGCTGTGAGGCCGAAGCGCCGGGTAGGGGGCCCTGTGTTCCGGATTCGGGGTTATAGGCTTCCTCAGGGCTTTCAGGCCCGTGTCGGCGGGTCACGCTCACGGTTCGGCGTGGTCATCTACCAGAGCACGATCTCCTCGGACTCTCATCAGGGATAGTTGGCTGTGAAATCCTCGGAGCCATCCGGACGAGCCGTATCGTCTCCGCCGGAAGAACGTTGACAGTCCAATCAGGGCTCGACTGCTCTGCCAGCTGAATGGCTCGGTGGAGATCCGCAGAAGCGGGCAGGGTGGCTCAAAACGCTCAACTCCTCCCCTGATCGCTATCAGTGCCGGCCTTCCCTCACGCACAAGTCTGGCAGACCGACGCTCGGCGTCGCGTTTCCTCAGTGCCTCGAACTCGGAGCGAACATCGGCACCACCAGCACCGAAGGCTGCTGCGTGACGACGACGATCCGCCCGATGGCTCGATCACAGACTGGGCGATGGTGAGCCCGGCCCCCTGCGCCACCTCGAGAGCACGAGTGAGGTCGGCGGCGTAAGAGCCGTCGCCGGTTTACAGGAAGACGTCGCCCACGCAACGGGCACGCTCGGCCTCAGCTTAACTTGTTCGAAATCGTATTGAACTTGTCACGCATGTTGGTGCCCAGCGGGGTCAGGGCCGTGATGACCACGACACTGATAAGGCCGGCGATCAGGCCGTACTCGATGGCGGTGGCACCGAGGAGTTGGTGAGAAAACGTCGCAACAGGTTAGGCACGCGGCTCCTGCGCCACCGACGCGAGACCAAGACCTGTTCACGGCGTGATGAGGTCGCAATGAGGTTCAAGCCGCTTCCAGCGACGTGGGTAGTCAAGGTTGAAGGAGCGACGAATGCTGGCCACCTCGCCGACACGCTTCCGCACCTCTTCCATCGTGGCCGGCTGATCTGGCGGCCGGTGATGGTCAAGGATGCTTCAACCATCCCTTCTCAAGTGGCTTTGTTGGGCCCTTGGCGTCGCGAAATGCTGCCGCGACGTTCTCCACCAGCTTAGGATCAAGATCGAGCCCGAAAGCGTAAAGCCGACCCTTGAGGGCATCGAACTCCGCATAGCGGACGTTCCGAGTCTCGGCGTCGTCGGCCAGGGCGCGAAACTCTTGCGCCACCGCCTTGATCTTCGCGGCTTTGGCGGTCTGCTGTTCTTCCGTGGGCTGACGGTGGGCGTCCAACGTCGTGGTCGTCGAACGCGTCTCGACATCGTCGGCCATGGCTCTCAAAACGCCGGAAATCATGCCGTTGGCCTTCCGAGGCTGGCGTCATGCGCAGTTGCCAGAAGAGTGGCTCTGGCGTTCCAGGAACGGTCCGCGGCTGGTACGAAAATCTCGAGCCTGTCCATGGCACTCTCGCTGCGAGCCTGTGTCACTCGACCAAGCTTCCGATTAGCTTCGACAGCCCAAGCCTTTCTGGCGCGGACGGGCCGCGATTGAGCAAGGCGCCAAGCTCGATGTGGCTTACTGCGCCGCCTGAAGGCTGGTTCGCTTGATGTACGACATGGGCAATCCCGGTAGCCTCGTCGCGACCAAGGAACCAGCGATCTCCGTTCGAGCTGGACGTGAACTCCCGCAGCTTCTCCTTCGATGCCATGTCGCGGAATCCGCCGCCGCCGATCTTGGTGACGATACCTTGCTTGTGCAGGAGGTCACTTGGTAGCTCATCGATGGCTCTGGCCTGACGCTCGACGTGTGAGACGAGGCCATCCACGGTATCGAGCAAGGCGACATGGATGCGCTCGGCATCGTCGCCGTCCCTCGCCTCCTGCAGAGGTTGGCGAAGGTGGGCAAGCGGGTCGCGCGCGCGGGTCGTCTGCGGACCGTCGTCGTCAGTCGTAGCCATCAAGTCGTCCTCTCTGTCGGTTGGGCGTTGCGTAGGGTCGCGGCGCCATGCCGGGCACTTCGGAGCATGATCGACAAGGTTCACGGTGCGCGCCTCACGATCCCCTCGGCCTCGGTCAACGCTTGGTCACGAAACGTTCCAGGATGACGATGCTGGTTGCCTCGGTTTCTTGAAACGGGTGCGACGGGCGAGCGCAGGACAATCAGGTTGGGGGCAGGGGGTCACCGGGTGAAGTAGGAAAAAGTGCTGCTAAAACCAAAGCCGAAACCCTTGTCGAGCTTGATCCGGCAGGGCGTAACTATCTTGAAGGCGTTCGAATCGTAGCAGTACGTGTTCTGCGCGCAGTAGTACATGCGACCGGTCTTTTTATTGATCTTGATCTGCGTGACAGGTCCGAACGCGCTATCCTTTTTCGACCTTACCTCTTCCGGAGCTTCCATCGCCGGCACGTCGGCCAGGGCAATGGCCATGCAGTTCGGTTCAGCGCGAGCCTGTGATCCTCCGAAAAGCAAAGCGCACACGGCAATTCCAGACGTCAAGTATATCATGACTCGTTTCTGCCCTTCTCGATTGTACGTAGCCTCACCCCCGCCGCCCCACCATCGTTCTCGGGGGTGAACTCGACACCAAGCGCTTCCAGCGTTCGCCGGATAGTCGCCATGTGAGAGGCGGCGATCGGTGGCCGATGATCGTCAACTTCAGCCTTGCTCACCGTTTGCGTAGTGACGGTCTTCGACTTTCTTGCCAGCATACTCGGGCTTATTCCCAACAACGCCCGAACTTCGCGGATCTGACATCCGGTCAGCATGACCGGTCCCCATCCCGCAGTCGCACTTCGGCGCCGCCTCGCCTTACGTCGCCGGGTGCGAGCAGAATAGCACCGGCATCCTCCAGCGCCTTCCGTGGAGCAATAATGGTTCTGGGGTTCGCGTCGGTTAGCCCGCCCTCGAAATTTTTCACACTGCCTGCGGCAATGCCGGGCGCCGTTGTCAAATCGCCCTGGGTCCAGTCGAGAAGGGCGCCAGCGGCGCGGAGTTGCTGAGGGGTGACGTTCAAGTCTCGATCTTTCGCAGGAGCACGTCCTTGCTACCTTTTTCACAAAAGAACTCAATGCCGCCAGCCTCGAGGGCGCCCTTGATCGCCCCAAGCTGAAGACCGCCTAGATGGCGGATGTTGATGTAGTCTTGTGCGGTAGCGATCACGTTTAAGCTGAGCAAAGTGCTTTCGGCGAGCGTAGGCGGCGCCCAGCCGAGAAGGCTGGGGGCTTGACGGACCTGAGCGGCCGATATCACGGCTCCCTTCTCCGCATCTGCACGCTGGCGGTGTTCCTGTTGCCGGAGATGAACTCCACGCCGGCACCTTCAAGGGCGGCTGTGATTGCAATGGAGTCGCGCCTGGTGATCATCGGGAGCCCATCGCTGGCCTCCACGCGAACGAGCAGCCCGATGGCGACATTGGCGCCTGCAGCGAGGTCGCCTTGCGACATGCCTGCAAGGGTTCGCCCTTCACGGATCTGTCGACCAGTGGGAGTCATGGTGTCCGCCTTACGATACCTTCGGCCTCTGTCAGCGCCTGACCAAGGAAGCGCGCCAGGGTGACGGCGCCAGCGACCTCTGCCTCCCGAAGCAGTGCCGGCAAGGCGCTTATGACGGAACGGGCCGCCGGCACGTAATCGGCACCGCTCTGCTGCTCGATGTCCCGCTTGGCCCGCGGTACCGATCGTTCGTAGACGTGGGGGCGACGCATGGTCAGTGCTCCTCGTCGCTGTCGATGAAGGGTTGCTCGATCTCAGCCTCAAGCGCAGTGCCGGCCTCCTCCTCTGCAAGCACCTTAGCAAGGTTCAACAGCTGCTTGAGGACGCGGGGGTTACGGATTTGCTGAAGAACCTCGGCCGCTTTCAGCGCCGCCTTGACGTTAGCAATGCTGCCCGAAGGCATAGGGGCGTCATCGTAGAACGACCCCGGAGAAACGCCTAGGGCGGTCGCGACATGTTGCAGCGTACTCGCTGCGATCCGGTCGGCGCCCTTCTCGTATTTCTGGACCTGTTGGAAGCTGATGCCGACCGCAGAGCCAAGTCCAGTCTGACTCAACCCGGCCGAGATGCGCGCCGCACGGATGCGAGCGCCAAAGGCAACCTCGAGATCAGGAGCTCGCTTGTTGTTGGTGCGCTTTGGGTTGGGTTTACCGGAGGTTGGCTGCAACGGTGGCTCGGACTTGGACGTCAAGGGAGGGCGCATCAGGCTTCTTTCTTCCTCAGCCGAGGACCGGTAAGAGTGAACTCGTTTCCGGCCCTGTCCATCGCTCGCTCGATCGCTGCGCCTTGCGCAATCGTGATTGGTGGTTCGTCGTCGACCGCCTCGGCACGTGCAATCACAGCCGTCGTCACGATCGTGACCCTGAAGGCCAATTCGCTACGCTGAATTCCCAAGAAGCCACGGCCTTCGCGGATCAGCTGTCCGGTCCGCATGTCAGCTCGCATTCTACGGACCGGCTGCGGTCGGCAGTTGGCCGAAGCCGATCATAGCCTGTCCAACTCTGTCAAAGAGGAGGTCGAGCACGGCGAGCGATGCTGCCTTGGCGTTCTGCTTGCCGATGTCTCTCGGTATAATTTCGACATGCGAAATTATCGGCACGGCGACCTTGATGTCTCTGATGCGTAGAAATGCATTGAAGGCGCTCGGCGACAGGTCGCTCTCGTCGACCTCAAGGAGCCAATCCGCGACGTGGACCAATCGCTGCTCAAGGACGCCGTCTGCCACCATCACGGATGCAGCCTCCATCAGTTTTCGCCGATGGAAACTTATCGCGAGAGTCCCGCATTTGTCTGACTGCCAGCTGAGGCCTACTTCGGGCGACCTCAAACGAGCACCCGCACGTTCTCGCCTTCAATAAAGATCCGCCAAACTGCGAAGTCGCGGCCACTCGCATCGACTGCCTCCGACCATTGAATGTGAGTCCATCTCACCGTTCGTAGGGTGACCATGCTTTCCGGCTCGACCTCATAAAGGACGATAACGGTTGGCGAGGTTGCGATTTGAGGGACGCCCCCGGGCCCCATGTCTCGACCCGCCGGAAACGCCAACGCGGTGGCTGCGCGGCAGACAATGTCGGTGCTCTTCTCATCTGAGTCCGTGGACCGACTGAGAAAACGCACCGTCCGAGTCATGTCGCGTTCGCGCCCGCAGCCTGAAGGTCACCCATACTCTTCCGCATCTTCACGCCCACGTTGCCTGTGCTCTGCGGATCGAAT
>JAYVMK010000462.1:0-5609 GCA_043758995.1 Lichenibacterium sp.
CATTCCGGTGGTGACGCTGGCCACGGCCGTGGCGGCCAGCACCGCAAGGCCGATCGAGAGTTGCTGGGGCGAGGCCGCGAGCGCGCGGTTCCGGACGGATGCATGTTCGTTCAGAAAGGTGATGGCGATCTGATACTCGCCGCCGGCCGAAAAACCTTGCAGCAGCCGCGCCGCGATAATGATCAGCGGTGCCGCGACGCCGATCTGCGCATAGGTCGGGCAAAGCGCGATGACGAGGCTGCCGAGGCCCGCCATGATGATCGTGGCCGAGAGCATGGCGCGACGCCCATAAGTGTCGGCCAGGGGCGAAAGGACGAAGGCGCCGATGGGCCGGCCGATGAAGCCGATCGCAAAGGCCGAAAAGCTCGCGATCAGTGACGCCGCGGCGCTGCTGGCCGGAAACATCTGGCCCGCGAAGACCCCGGCCAGGAAGCCGTAAATCGACCAATCGAACCACTCGATGAAGTGGCCGATGGCGCCGCCCATGAGGATGCGGCCGCGCCCGACCTCATGCATGCGCGTGTTGTCGGTGCGGTCGAGCTTCAGACTGTCGGTCATGGTCGGTGTTTCTCGTGAGGGCGGGTCGCCGTCTCGCCGTGCGGGCCGTCGTCGGCGAGTGCGGTGAGGCTCGGGCCGACCAGATCGGCCAACAGGCTGAGGTGAGCCTCGAAATAGGCCGGGTCGCGTTGCAGGAATCGCTCCAGGCTGAGGCCGCGGATGGCGATCAGGATGAATTCGAAGATCCTGAAAGCTTCGGGTCGCGCCTCCGCCGGGTGAAGGCAGCGCGCGATCCATGGATGGACGACGGCTGCGATCGTCGCGCGGCGGTGTGCGACGACCCGCTCGTGGAACGGGGTGGCCCGCGTTCCGATGATGATCTCCCACACCGCCCAATAGGCCGTGTCGCCATAGACCTGCCAGAAGTGATCGACGAGGTGTCGCGCGCTGAACGGCTGCTTTCCGACAGCGTTGCCTCGTTCGAGCAGGGATTGTATGCGCGCCGTTGCGTCGTCGAGGACATCGAGCAACAGATCGTCCTTGGCGGGATAATGATGATGAAGCGCCCCCGTGGTCATGCCGGCACGGCGCGCGATCAGCGCCGTCGTGGTGCCGGCAAAGCCGTCGCTCTGCAGCAGCGAGAGGGTAGCCTGCACCAGCAGCGCACGCGTCTCGCTGCTTCGCTCCGCCTGCTGCCGCCGCACACCCATGATCCAGACCCTGTCACCAATACATACCAATCGATATGTATGTGACGGGCTTGTCAAGCGCATCCAGCGCTCATGCGATCCACCGTGATCCTCAGTGACAGTTGGACCGTCGACGGACGAAGGACCCGCTCCCAAGATCCCATCGAGCCCATTGTCGCGAGACTGCGCTGCCATGAACGCTCCCGTCCTGACCTACTCGCTCACGCCCGGCGAGCCGCGCGGCTCCGCAGGGCTCGCCGGCGTGCGCCTGCGACATGCCGTTGTGACGGACGCTGGAGAGACTGTGTCAGAGGGCACAGATGGGACGGTGGTCGGCGTGTGGGCCGAGGGCGCGGCCTATGAGGTCGAGGTCGCGTCCGGGCTCGCTACCGTTGACGCAGCATCTCTCAAGGCCGTTTGAGCCCGCATCATGGAAGTTCCGAAGCTTGCCATCTCCTCGAGCTAGCTGACCGGGGTACTTGCTCGATCTGGATGGTCGAAGCCCTTCCAAGGCGAGGTTTTTCATCGGCCGAGGCTTCACGTCGCAAAGATGGTCCAGCCTCGCTGACGCCCTCGTACAGCACGCCGTCGACAACTGGCCCGGTCGTGTGGTCGAGACTCCATACGGCCGCAAGCATGTCTCGACAGGCGGACTGGGCTGTCCAGACGGCTCAGTTCCCGTCCTCCTGGCTGTCTGGACCATCGAAGCAGGGACTCTCGTAGCTTCTTTCGTCACCGCCTACCCGAATCGCTGACACTCGAGCGCTCTCCAGGGACAAGCCCCAGAGCGACGGCGACCTCAGCGGAACAGCGTCACCCGCGACAGGCCCAGCAGAACCGTTTCGCCGAGCGCGACCGGCGCATCCTTCGGCGCCTCGACTTCGAGCGGCTGCGAGACACCGTCGACCGCCACGATGGCCCTCATGCCGCGCGAGCCCCAGATCAAATCCACGACCCGGCCGGGTAGAACGGCTTCCGGCTTCGTTCGGGCATCGGAGCCGGCGTCGGGCATGCCCGCTAGCGGAAGGAGCGTGACGTCGCTCGGCCTGACGAACAGTCGGGCGGATCCTTCCGGGAAACCCTCCGGCGCGGTGCCGGCATCATGGATGCCGAGGCGCACCCGACAGGCCTCTACCGTGACATCGAGCGCCGTGGGATCGCCCACGAAGGAGGCGATGAACCCCGTCTTCGGCGCCGCATAGATCTCAGCCGGCCGACCGACCTGCTCGATGCGCCCGGCATTGAGGATCGCCACGCGGTCGGCGAGTTCCATGGCCTCGTCCTGGTCGTGGGTGACGAAGATCGTGGTCTGCCCGGTCTTCACATGGATCTCGCGCAACCAGCGGCGCAGGTCCTTGCGGACGCGGGCGTCGAGCGCGCCGAAGGGCTCGTCGAGCAGCAGCACGCGAGGCTCGATCGCGAGCGCGCGGGCCAGGGCGACGCGCTGGCGCTGGCCGCCGCTGAGCTGCGCCGGATAGCGCGTCTCGAGCCCGCCGAGTTGCACGAGATCGAGCAGCGACAGCACGCGGCGGCGGATCTCGTCGCCGGTGGGGCGGCTGCGGCGCGGGCGGACACGCAGCCCATAGGCCACATTGTCGAAGATCGTCATATGCCGGAACAGGGCATAGTGCTGGAACACGAAGCCGACGCCGCGCTCCTGCACGCTGAGGGCGTCGGTGGACTGACCATCGAAGGCGACATTGCCGCCGTCGTGGCTCTCGAGCCCGGCGATGACGCGAAGCAGCGTGGTCTTGCCCGACCCCGAGGGCCCGAGCAGCGCCAGCAGCTCGCCCCTGGCGACATCGAGCGACACGCCATGCAGCGCCGCGCGGGCATCGAAGGCCTTGACGACATCGCGCACCGTGATGGCGGCACCGCGCGGCCTGGCAGCTTCGGTCACGTCAATGCCGCCGGCCGGCCGCGAGGGCATCGGCGTAGCGCCATTCGAGGAGGGTCTTGAGCGCCAGAGTGACAAGGGCCAGGCCGGCGAGGAGGGAAGCGACCGCGAAGGCGGCGGCGAGATTATATTCATTGTAGAGGATCTCGACATGGAGCGGCAGCGTGTTGGTGAGCCCGCGGATGTGCCCGGACACGACCGAAACGGCCCCGAACTCGCCCATGGCGCGGGCGTTGCAGAGCAGGACGCCGTAGAGCAGGGCCCATTTGATGTTGGGCAGCGTGATGGTGAAAAAGCAGCGCAGGCCGCTCGCCCCGAGCGTCAGGGCAGCCTCCTCGTCGGCCCGGCCCTGCTCCTCCATGAGGGGGATCAGTTCACGCGCCACGAAGGGGAAGGTCACGAAGATCGTCGCCAACACGATCCCCGGCACCGCGAAGACGACCTGGATATTATGCGCGTCGAGCCAGGGGCCGAAGAGACCCTGGGCGCCGAAGACCAGCACGTAGACCAGCCCCGACACGACCGGCGACACCGAGAAAGGAATATCGATCAGGGTGAGCAGCAGGCTCTTGCCCGGGAAGGCGAACTTGGCGATGCACCAGGAGGCCGCGACCCCGAAGACGGCGTTGAGCGGCACCGCGACGGCGGCAACCGTCAGGGTCAGGCGCAGGGCGGCCTGCGCGTCGGGCTCGACCAGCGCGTCGAGATAGGCGTCGAGCCCCTTGCCGAAGGCTTCGACGAAGACCGAGACGAGCGGCACGGCGACGAAGAGCAACAGGAAGCCCGCCCCGACGGCGATCAGGGCGGCGCGAGCCAGCGCGCTCTCGCCCGTGGCGGCCCGGACGGAGGGGCGCGGGGTGGCCCGCCCAGCGGCGTCAGCCATTGCCATATCTCCGACGCCCGACGGCCTGGATGAGGTTGATGGCGAAGAGGACCGCGAAGGAGATGGCCAGCATCGCCACCGCGACGCCGGTCGCGCCCGCATAGTCGTATTCCTCCAGGCGCTGCACGATGACGAGAGGCACGATTTCCGACACATAGGGCGAATTGCCAGCGATGAAGATCACCGAGCCGTATTCGCCGACGGCCCGCGCGAAGGTGAGGGCGAAGCCCGTCAGGATCGCTGGGGTCAGGGTCGGCAGAACCACCTTGGACAGCGTCTGTAGCCGAGAGGCGCCGAGCGTCGCCGAGGCCTCTTCGAGTTCGCGGTCGAGATCGGCGACGAGGGGCTGCACGCTGCGCACCACGAAGGGCAGCCCGACGAAGATCAGCGCCACCAGGATGCCGAGCGGCGTATAGGCGACCTTGATGCCGAGCCGCATCAGCGGCGCGCCCAACCAGCCGTTCGGCCCATAGAGAGAAGCGAGCGCGATGCCGGCGACGGCCGTCGGCAGCGCGAAAGGCAGGTCGATCATCGCATCCATCATGCGACGACCCGGAAAGCGGTAGCGGGTCAGTACCCCGGCCAGCACCACGCCGAAGACGGTGTCGATGCAGGCCGCCGCGAAAGCCGTGCCGAAGGACACGCGAAAGGCCGACAGGATGCGGGGATCGGTGGCGATGCGCACTGCGCCGCCTGGGCCGATGCCGGTCGCCCGCCAGGCCAGCACGGCGAGCGGAAACAGGACGATCAGGCCGAGGTAGAACAGCGTGAAGCCCATGGCCGGGCCGAAACCCGGCAAGGCACCACCGCGGCGCTGCCGGTGCCGACCCGGTGTCGCGACGGTCAGGACCGCCATGTCAGCGGTCCAGAGAGGCGAGCCGACCACGCATTCCGCTCGGCTCTGCGCAGGCGGAGCTCAATCGCGACAAGACGGCCGGAGGCCGGCGACAGGTGACGCGCGCTCCATCGTGGCGTCCGTCGCAGAAGGAGCCGGCTCTCGGCCGAACACCTTGCACCGGATCCCCGAATGCCCGGGGACGGGCCAATGGAAAGGTCAAACCGCATCATCACCGTCGCTTCAGTGGTTCGCGGCCTGGATCTGATCGAAGACCCCACCATCGGCGAAATAGGTGGCCTGGGCCTTGGTCCAGCCCCCGAAATCCTTGTCGACCGTCAGAAGGTCGAGCTTCGGGAAGCGGGCGAGGTCGGCGGGGTCAGCCGCCTCGGGGTTGATCGGCCGATAGAAGTCATGCGCGATGATCTTCTGACCCGCCGGGGTATACAGGAACTGCAGGTAGGCCTCGGCCTCCTTGCGAGTGCCTTCCTGGTCGACATTGGCGTCCACCACGGCGACCGGCGGCTCGCAGAGCACCGAGACCGACGGCACCACGATGTCGAACTTGTCCTTGCCGAACTCTTCGGAGGCCAGGAAGGCCTCGCTCTCCCAGGCGATGAGCACGTCGCCGAGTCCGCGCTGCGCGAAGGACACGGTGGCGCCGCGAGCGCCCGCGTCGAGCACGGGGGCGTTCTTGTAGATCTTGGCCACGAAGTCGCGCGCCTTGGCCTGGTCGCCGCCGTTGATCTCAGCGCCATAGCCCCAGGCCGCGAGGAAGTTCCAGCGCGCACCGCCGGACGTCTTTGG
>JAYVMK010000463.1:0-1838 GCA_043758995.1 Lichenibacterium sp.
GACCCGCATCGACCTGATGACCTTTAGGCTAGCCGTAAGCCCATAAGGTCGGACGCGAGCCCGTCACCCCGCAAGGCGGCCTTCGCCGGATGCGTACTCCCTTCGCGCCCGGATCGTGTTCTGACTGTCCCATCGTGCCGTCCTCCTTTGGCCATGTCGACCGCAGGAAGAACTGGTTGGGGTCGCAACCGTGAACTGCGAAGTGCTGTCTTCCGTAAAGCTGAAGGCTTGCCGCTGTCGACCCAATCACGTCGCTCACGGCCGGTGACCCCGTGGTCGAGAGCAGACGGTCCACAGCGTCGTTAGGCAACAGCTATACGCGCATCCGAGATCCTGAGAAGGTTTCGCTCAGGTGTACCACCGGTCGTTTATTAAGGCATCGAACCCCAGCGGACGGCGGCTTTCGACAAGTCTCACGAAAGAAGTATTTAGGCTGTTGCAGAGACCGCGCGCAAGGTCATCGACACCAGCGCTCGATCGTGAGGGCTATGGCGGCCGTGCAATCGACGAGGTCGCTGATGGCAACTCTTTCGTTGGGTTGGTGGGACTGGGCGGGGTCGCCTGGGCCGAAGTTGACGGTCGGCGTCTGGCCGAGGTCGGTCGGCAGGCCGATGTCGCTATGGGCGCCAAAGCCGGACAGGGCGGGTGACAGACGGGCATCGACGACCGCGGACTGGAAGGTCTGCACGAAAGGGTGGTCCGCCGGAACTTCGGCGCAGTCCGCATCCAGGATCCATTCGATCCGGGCCGGGTGCCGCCTGAGGTAGGGGTCGGCCTGGCCGACCTGGAGGATATGCGCCTCCACCTCTCGCTTGACATGCCCCCCGAGACCGGCGGCGTCCTTCTCATGGGGAAGGTATTGAACGTCGATGACGATCTCGCCGCGTCCGGCGGTCGAGGACGGATGCTCTCCGGCCTGGATCTGCGTGACGATGACCTGGTTGGGGAGGTCCATCAGCGGATGACGCTTAACCGGATCGGTAGCCCAGCGGCGGTTCAGGATGTCGATCCCGTCGAGCACCTGGCGGACGAGCTGGACCGCGTCTACAGGGCCGCTGCCATGCCAGGCTCCGGGGGTGAGTTCGGCATGGCCGCCGATGCCGTCGATCACGATCCTGCCCCACAGGATGCCATGGCAGAGCGGCGCGATGCGGTTGCCGGTCGGCTCCGTCATGATGCCGGCATCGGCCCGGAAGCCGCGGTCCACCATGGCGAGCGACCCCATGCCGCCGATTTCCTCATCGACGACGGTGGTGAAGACGACGTCGCCGCGGAGTGGCAGGCCCATGTCTTTCAGGGTCTCGATCGCCATCAGCATGCAGGCGACCCCGCCCTTCATATCGACCGTGCCCCGGCCCGTGACGTGGCCGTCGGCGACCACCGGCACAAAGGGATCGCTTCGCCAGTGATCGACCGCGCCTGGCGGCACGACATCGATGTGCCCTGTCAGCATGAGCGAGCGGCCGCCCCCCGTGCCGGCCAGCGTCCCCCCGAGATTCGGCCGGCCTGCGAAGGTGCGGCCCTTGTTGGCGCCGGGTCTGCCTTCGTAAGTCGCGTAGAGGGCCGGGCCGTCGGGCTCCCAAAGGTCCGTCGCGAAACCGAGCGCCTGGAGCCGGCCCTCTAGATAGAGCTGGCAATCGCGTTCTCCGGGTCCGCAGCGCGTCGGGTCGCTCATCACGATAGAGGGAAAACGGACAAGATCGCAGAGCGTCGACACGATCCGGTCGGCTCGGGCTGCAACGGCTTCGGCGATGGTGCGGCTGATGTCTGTCATGGTGTCATGTCCGGCGCGGAGCGAAACGATCGGCCAGCAGTACGGCAATCAGCAGCGCGCCGAT
>JAYVMK010000464.1:0-4157 GCA_043758995.1 Lichenibacterium sp.
CTTGATCAAGATCTCCTCGATGTTCAGGGCTTTGTCATCGTCCGACCATCGACGCCGGCGCTCGCCCTTGAGATCCTCGACCGGCATCGACCTGACGACCCTTAGGATAGCCTTAAGCTCATAAGGTCGGACGTAAACCCGTCATCCCGCAAGGCGGCCTCGTCGGCTGCGTACCAAATCGCCTCCGCCACTGAAGAGCTCGCCCAGGAGCTTCAGCTCCGGAACTATTCCGTCTCTGCCCCGCGGCACGCGTAGGAGAAACCTCATGATGATCGGAGCGAGGGATGCTTGGCTTATGGCAACTTATGGAAAGTGGATAGTCATACTCCGGCTCAACGAAAGCCGATCGTTCGGCGTGGCGGCTTGGGTATGACCACGTCCTCAGGGTGGATGACGCGTCGTCCAGCGGCCGCGGCCCTTGTCATGGCATCCTCGACCGCTCGGCGGACGCCCCGCGGGTTGGTCTCGAGCAGGCACGCGATTACCGCCTCGTCGACCGGCGCGCGAAAGAAGTTTCGACGGGCTTCGTTGCATTCTTCGTATACACTCGCGGCGACCGCGCGCAGTTGCGCCTCGTCGAGCGACGGCACTGCGACGATCGTGAGCCTATCAATGATCGGGGCGGGAAGGGGAGCGAGGTCGTTGCCGGCCAGCACCCAAAGAACGCGTGAGGCGTCTATCGGAACCCCCAAGTATTCGTCTGTGAAGTGCTGCGCGCCTTCGGGTTCGAGGAGGTCGTATAAACCCCGATATGGATCCTCCATCTGCCGGCTGCCGGCCTTATCGACCTCATCAATCATGATGAGAGGGTTGGCGATGCGTTCAGTGAGAAGGCATTTTGCGACGAGGCCAGGCTGCGCATTACGCCAGCTCGGGTAAGCGCCGACCAGACCTTCGGCCAGCGATTGCCCGTTCATGGGGTAGCGCCGGTACGGCACGCCGAGTTGCCTAGCGAGATGCGACAGCAGCCACGACTTCCCGGTCCCGGGCTCGCCGAGCAGCATGATGGCCGGAATCGAAGTCGGTAGCCTCATCGTTATGGCGGCTTGAAGGTGTCGCCGGATGAGGGCGATGACCTCGCCCATGTGCGGCGCGCGCGCGCAAAGACCGTCGAGACCGGCCAGGAACGCAGGTTCAGGGTGCGCTAGCGTGCGAAGACAACCCGCCTCACCGTCACGGAGGAGCGCTCGCAGGTAGGTCTGCTGGTCGCTGTCGACTGCTGGGGATTTTCGGTCGTCGGTGTGATCGGTCACCGCCGAGTCGCCGGACGCGTCGGTTGAAACCTTGGGCCGGCGGCCGAGAGCGGCTTCGACGTCCGTGAGGCGGTACAGAAGGTGATCTGTTTCCAGGGCGTCTGGAGTGACAGCCCCGCCCGGAAGCGGCAGCTCGCCAGGACTGATCACCGACCGTCGGCTCAGTCCCGTGTCGAGGTCGGGCTCGTAGAGAGGCTGCGCATTTGCTAGCACCTCAAACGTTTCGGCGTGGGCATCGCACCGCGTGGTCTCTCGCCCACCAACGGACATCACCCGGCCCGGCGCGCCACACATCGAGCAAGTCTCCCGGGAAACGCGCTTCGCCCGCTTGATGAGGGCCCGCACGTCCCGGATCGCCGTAACCGCGTTTGGCGTCGCTCCGATGGCCGTAAGTTCGACCTCAACCTCGCCGCTCTTCTCGCGTAGACCATAGACGATCAACATACCTGCTGGACGTTTCGCCATCACGGTCGCGATGTCGTCGAACAATGTTCGCGCAAGCGTCTGCCAGCCTGATGGTAGCTCTTCCCGCTTCGTCGCATCGACGGCCCAGACGCGGTTTCCGCGGCAAAGCCACTTCGTGAACGAGGCAACGTCGGACGGCTGGTCTGTCTCGATGCCCATCGACCTCGGCGCGGGCATCAGGCCGCTCCCTGGTGCGTTAGTAGGCCGATAACGCGCCGGCCCCCTGCAACGCCGCTCACGCAAAACCCTTCACTCTCGATTGCTGAGCGAGTCCACACGAACGGATCGCGCCGTAGTCGTTTTCGAGACGCTGCGACGAGAAGGTTCATTAGCGCTCCAGGGGCCTGGAGCGCTGATGAAATGACGGTGGCAACGAGCATAAACACCTCTGACTATGAAACAATGATATATGAGATATCAGATGCGTTTCAAGATTCAAAGTTCAAGGTTCGTGACTGCCGGCAATGATATGCGCTGTTCAGGCGCTGAGAAGCCGATCTGCACGCGACAGATCCTGGTGACACGCCGAGCACGAAGATTCGCAGGTACCGCTCAATATTTCCTAACCCCTTCGCCCCAGGCTTCGACTGACCGAGGCTCACGGCATGGCGGCAGGGCGCCTGCATGGCGACAGCACGACGGTGCCGGTGGCCAGGGGCAAGGCGCCAAGGGGCGCGTGTGGGTCTACGTGCGCGACCACCAGCCCTTCAGTGGCCGTTTCCGGCGGCGCTGTTCATTCCTCGCCCGACCGCAGTGGCGAGCACCCGCAGGGGCACCTCGCCAGCTGAACGAGCGTCTTCCGAGCTGACGCCTTTGGGAGCTACCGCAAGCTGTATCTCAGCGAGCGCAAGCCCGCGCCGATATCGAGGCGGCCTGCCAGAGCATGTCAGGCGGCGGTCGTTTTGCGCCCCGGGTGCCCGACCTCCTCTATACAAAGCGAGATTTTGTATGTATCAGGAAATCTGGCCTATTTCGCATCAGGTGGAGGCTTTGTGCGGCGTCTGACGATGGCTCAGGAAACTCTGGTGTCCGACCTCAAACAGAGGTCGATCGACGCAATGTTCGACGCTCATTTCCCGGAGAACGGGTCGTTTGTCCGTCGGACGTCCAACGGGCGAGACTACGTTTACTATGTCGGTTATGTGAAGGCGACGGACGGAGGAGCGGCGGGCCGACAATATTCGAAGTACGTGGGGCCGGCGGACGACCCCGCCATCGCGGCGCAGATCGAGAATTTTGGCACTATCAAGGCGTCGCACAAGGAGCGACGAGAGATCGTCAGGGCGTTGCGTGGGGCGGGCCTGTCCACACCTCCGCGATTTGTTGGCGAGGTGGTCGAAGCGCTTTGGAAGTCCGGGGTGTTTAGGCTACGCGGCGTCCTTGTAGGCACGGCTGCATTCCAGACCTACGAAGCGTCCATGGGCGTGCGGTTCCCGACTGCTCCTTCGATGACGGGCGACGTGGATATCGCGCAATTCCGATCCATTTCGGTGGCGGTGGACGATACGACCGAGTCCCTGCTTGACGGCCTCCGCGCGATCGACCCCTCCTTTGGGCCGGTGCCGCATCAGATCCATCGGACACGGGTAGTAGCTTTCAGGAACGCCAAGGACTTCAGGGTGGAGTTTCTTTCTCCGCATCAGGGCAGTGTCGAGGAGGCTCGTGAACCATTTCGGATGCCGTCTCTCGACGGGGCTGCCGCGCAACCGCTTCGCTACCTCGACTTCCTGATCCACAAGCCGGAGCGGTCGGTCGTGCTGTATGGAGGCGGGATACCGGTGCTCGTGCCGAAGCCCGACCGCTACTGCGTTCACAAGATGATCATCTCGCAACGAAGGGCGCCGCAGTCGGCCGATAAAGCGCGAAAGGATGTGCAGCAAGCGTCCCTTCTGCTCGAGGCGGCCGAGGAGACGAAGGTGCTCGCTGATTTCGGCCATGCCTGGCTTGAGGCTTGGGCCATCGGTCATAAAACCAAGCGGCATCTCGTTGCAGCGGAGCGGCTTTTCGCGCCGGCCGTGGCATCCATCCTTGCGAAATCGAGGATCGAAGCCGTCAACGAACTCGGAGGCGACGGGGACGCTCTCGCGAGAGAGGTGATGGAGGTGGGGACCGCTCGTCGGGTCGGTCAGCCAAGGCCTGCGCGTCGGACCGCACCGGAGAGAGTTGGCCGCTGAAGCCGATACCGACGCGTTGTCATGGTGGGCGGATGCACGGAACGGGGTGACCCGCCGAACCACAGTCGCCGCCGTCTTTGTCTGCCAACAGTCGCACAGAACCCACTCGCGGATGGACCCGAGTGTCCCTGTTCGCGTCGGAGGTTTCACTGTATATTTTCAACTGCGTCGATGCACCAGTCCAGAAAGACAGGAAAAGGCGGCCGGCCTAGACGTTTTTAACTAGGTTACTGCTGAGTGCTTACCTCATATTTCTAAGCCACTA
>JAYVMK010000465.1:0-7376 GCA_043758995.1 Lichenibacterium sp.
TACCAGAAGTCGTGTCCGCGTGCCGCGAGTCCGCGGAGACTGGCGGTCGATCGGACGATGAGCGAGCCGGACGCGTCGTAAGCAACGGCGTTTTCTACGAACGCCGTCGCGGTCTCGCACCGTGATTCTAGGCGATCCTGCACCATTTCGAGGCCAACCACGAGGCCGAGGGCGATCAGGAACACCGCCACGGCAGCGATGGCGAGCGAGAGCGTCAGCGTTCGGGTGATGGACGTCATGGATCCTGGACCTGTCGTATCGCTGGCCGGACCGTATCGCGCACGATGCTGTTTGGCGCGGCATCGTTAGGCCGGATCGCAACGACCGTTTCGACGTCGGCTTTGAGGCGATGGCGGCGCGCATACCCTGCCGGGCCGTCATTGCGCCAAGGTTGCGCGGACCTCACGAGCGAGGTTCGCCCACGGGTCTGAGCCCGCAGCGGGCGGCAATGCTCCTGCAATGTTGGCTCCCGATGTCTCTAAGGCACCGCTCAAGGTCATGTCGGTTTCCGGCGGTCCGGAGTCTTCGGAGGTCCGATTGCATCATTGCCTGTCCGTGCGTCCGCAACGCACGAAAGCCCTCGCGATGGGTGGCATCGTCTCCGGATGCCTGCCCATGCTGCTTGGCGTCGTGGCGAGACCGGCACCGGCACGGGCCGACCCGCTCTTCACGCTGCCGGCGCCTCCGTTCAGCCTGCCACTCCTGCCGTCCGTCTCCGGCGACTGGACGGTGAAGCTCGGCGTGCAGGGCAGTCTTGCCCCGACCTTCTCGGGCGCAAAAGACCTCGCCTTCAACCCGAACCCGATCGTCTCCATCCAGCGTGCCGGCTCGCCCGACCATTTCCGCGGCGCCCTCGACAACCCCTCCTTCGCCATCGTCGACACCGGCCACTTCAGAGCCGGCATCGTGGGCCGTTACGACGGAGCCCAGGACTCCTCGACCGACAAGGCCTTGCGCGGATTGCGCAAGGTCGACCAGTCGATCGAGATTGGAGGCTTCGCGGAATACTTTCCAGTAGACTGGTTTCGAACCCGGGCCGAGGTTCGAAACAGCTTCGGCGGTCAGAAGGGTCTCGTCGCGAACCTCTCGGCGGACCTGATCATCCCCTTCAGCCAGCGCCTGACGTTCTCCGCAGGACCGCGGTTCGCGCTGAAGGGCACGCAGGCGCTTAAGCCGTATTTCGACGTCACCGCTGCCGAGTCGCTTGCAACGGGTCTGCCACAATACGCAGTCAAGGGTGACGCTTTCTCAACCGGGGTGGGTGGCCAGATCAGCTACAAGCTGACGCCGCAGTGGGAGTTGATCGGCTACGCCGAGTATTCCCGCCTCCTGGGTAACGTGGCGAACAGCCCTCTGGTCAAGTTCCGAGGCTCCCCAGACCAGATCACCGTGGGGCTCGGCGTCTCCTACGCTTTCGACGTCCGGGTAAGGTGATAGGCCATGTCACGTTTCACATCTTTCACCGGCGTCGCGGCCCTCTTCGGCCTCACGCTGACGCTCGCGGCCTGCTCGACCTTCGAAAGCGAGATCGCGCGGCTTCGGCCCATCAAGACCGTCGCCGTCATCTCCGCCGTCGGCGACAGCTTCACCTTCACGGACGCCGGGCTGACAGGGTCGACTGGCGGATCCCGCACGTCAGACATTTCGTCCTGGGATCTCGACCCGATGATAGCCCGTGAGGTCGGCGTGCTCATCGGCCGCCGCTTTGACATCCATCCTGCTCGATACCGTCGGGCAGACTTCCTGACGCCGGATACCAGGTCCCCGGTCGTGCCGGTCAAACTGGTCCGTTCCGACGCTCTCGCGGCCAGTTTACGCAAGGTGAAGACCGACCACCCGGTCGACGCCTATGTGGTGGTCCTCAAGGCCAAAGCGCAAACCGGCCCAAGCAACCGTCTCGTCGAGGGCCTTGGGGCCGTCACGTTCCACACAGTGATCGGCTCCTATCAAGAACTTCACGCCCTCTACGAGATCAGAGTCGTGGACGGACACGACTTCAAGACCATCGCATCTTTGCCCGCGGCGCCCATCGGCGACATGGAGCTGTCGCGCCTCGCGGGGCCAACCAGCATGATGGGAGAAGGGCCGATCCCGGAGGGCATCGACGCCGCCCGGAGCGACACCATCCGGCAGGGCGTCACGGACCTGGTCCATCGGAGTCTAGAACCGACGCTGCTCGATCTGCACCTGATCGGCCCTCAGCCCTGAAGCAACAGGGACAGCGAACGCTGCGTGCGCCAAAGGCCCATTGACCCGGCCGTGGAAGCCAAGCCGTGCGGCACAACATCGACCTCATCGACTGGAGTAAAGACATGTCATTTATGAAATTCGGGATTGCCGCTGCGGCGCTGGCCTGGTCGGGCGGCTCCGTGCTCGCCGCCGACGTCGTCGGGACGACATGGCTGCGTGACGACGGATCCGCTAAAATACGAATAGAGAAGTGCCAGGATGCCCTCTGCGGCTCGATCGTCTGGTTGAAGCCGGGCCTCGACACCAAGGCGGAGGTCGGCCAGCGCGTCGTCTACGACATGAGGCCCGACGGCCCGGACGCGTGGAGCGGCAAGGCGACCAAGCCCGGTGAGGACAAGAGCTATTCCGGAACAATGTCGGTGGCCGGCGAGACCCTGACGCTGTCAGGTTGCCTCATCGGTGGCCTGATGTGCAAGACGGTGCTCTGGACGCGAAGTCGGTGAGCGAACAAGCCGTCAAGAAGCCTCTGCGGGCCGGGTTCTTGGAAACATCCGGACGATTCCGTCCTATCAGCGAACACTCCAACATCTCGCAAGTCGCGAGAGCTTTTGATCGGCCCGTTTCGCCCATGACTGGTAGAATGCTGGCTTGCGTCGCTCTTGCCCTACCGTCGACAGCGCCGTGCTATGCGCAACCCGTCCTGTCGACCAATTTCGACGAATCGACGGGGGTAATGACGACAAAGGCCATATCCAGGTTGCGTTGTTCACCTCGGAAACGGCTTCGGGTGCCGATTGCATCCTTCAAGGCTCGGCGGTGGTGCGCCGCGGAGCGACCGTGGTGCGTCTAGCCGACCTCCCGCCTGGCACCTAGGCCATCGCGGTTCCACGCCAGTGACGACAGCGGGAAATCTCGTTCTCGTTCTTTGGCATCCGAGCCGAAGGCATAGGGTCTGCGGCAAGTGCGACGCCGCGGTTTGGAATGCCACCATTCGACGAAGCACCCATGCGAACCGGTGCCGCGCCGTCGCGCGCCACCGTGGCGCCCCGTCTTTCTGAACTGCATCCCACGCGGCGAGCCCCGACCGTGGTTGGACGAATGCGGGTCGGCCGGTGGGGTGGTGAACAAGGATCTTTCTAGATGTCGCGACCTTTCGGCGAACGAATTTTGTCTCTCACGGCCTTTGTTCGGCGAGGCAGTCGCCGAAGTGCAGTTCCGAACGATTCTGGCGTCATCCATCCCGGTGCCCCAGGCAATGCTTCGGCAACGTCTGACTTGCAAATCAGCTGGGCGTCGGTCCTGAACACCTTGGGACCCTTACGGCCGAGCGACGGTTTGACGTCATCTAGGGTCCAATCTGGAATGCCAATCCTTGACCTTTGCCAGTTCGACGACGTTGGTGTCGAACTCGCCGAGCGAAAGACGATTTGGCGGCGCCTGACAGGGAGCGGAATGTCTCTGGACGGTAAACGGTCGGTGCTGATCCTGATCGGCCTGGCGCTGCTCGTTCGCGCATCCCTCTGCCAGATGGGCGATCTCGGCGTCGACGAGTCCTACACGATCGTGCAGTCGCGCCAATTGCAACTGTCCTACTTCGATCACCCGCCGCTTCATTACTGGATGACCCATGCCGCCGTGGCGTTGTTCGGCGAAGGCAGGCTCGCGCGACTGCCCTTCATCCTGCTCTTCTCCGGCACCGGCTGGCTTCTTTTCCGTCTAACGGATCACCTCTACGGGCGCAGGGCCGCCTTCTGGGCGGTGGCGGGATCGAGCCTCGCGCCCTTCTTCACGCTGTCGGCGGGATCCTGGATCGTGCCGGATGGCCCCTTGCTGTTCGGGCTCGCGCTCGCGGCGGATGCGGCCGCGCGCGTGTTGCTACCCGCCCCTGAAACGCGGGCCACCCCTTGGCGTTCATGGCTGCTCGTCGGCCTAGGGTTCGGGATAGCGGCGCTGTCGAAATATCACGCCATCCTGATCGCGGCGGGGCTCCTCGGCCTCCTGCTGACGCCGTCCTACCGTCGCTACCTCCGTCATCCCGCGCCTTGGATCGGCGGAGTGCTCGCTCTCGCCCTGGCGTCTCCCGTGCTCGCGTGGAACGTAGAGCATGGCTGGGCCTCCCTATCGTTTCAGATCGGGCGAGGCGTCCCGAGCGGCGTCTTTCCTTTCCACCTGGCCGCCAGCGCGGCGGGCCAACTCGGGCTTTTAGCACCATGGCTCGGTGCCGTCCTGGTCCTAACGATGGTGTCGAAGCGGCGGGCCGGTTCATCCAGTTCGGCGGACCGGTTTTGCTTGGCCCTTGGGCTTCCGACGATCCTCCTCTTCGCCCTCGCCTCCCTCTTCGGCCACCTCACCCTGCCGCATTGGTCGATGCCGGGCTGGTTTCTGCTGATGCCAGTGGCGGGGCGCTATTTCGCAATCTTGTCCGAACGCCGAGCCACCGCCGCACCTTGTGCCGTGGCAGCGGCCTGCGCGAGCCTCCTTCTCCTGCTACTGGCCGGTGCCCAGACGGCGACGGGGTGCTTCACGGACCTGCTGCCATCCGGGGGCGCCAAGAAAGACCCCACGCTCGAGGCGTTCCGCTGGGACGGTCTCGACGCAGCCGTCCGAAGCGCTGGTCAGGCCGGTGCCGGCATGATCGTCACGGACGGGTGGATTAGTGCCGGCAAACTCGACCTCGCCTTCAAAGGCCGTCTCCCGGTGGTACCAGCCAGCGCCGACCCGCGCGGATTTGCCTTCACGCTCCGTCAGCGCGATCTCCTCGGATCCGACGCCGTCGTAATCGTGCCCAAGGCCAAGGTCGAGGCGACGCACGGCCTCGTCGATTCCCACTTCGCCGCGATCGGACCCGAAAAGATGGTCGCCCTGCACCGCGGCCTCGGCCCTGAGGTCGACTTCGTCCTCTATCGGGCGAGCCACTTCCTCACCCCCTTCCAATGGCCATACGGGAGCGACCGATGAGCGGTGCCGCTCGGCGTGCAGCGGTCGAGGTCACAATCGTTGTGCCGACCTACAACGAATGCCAGAACGTTCCCCATCTCGTGGAACGGATCGCGGCGAGCCTGGTAAGCCTTCGCTGGGAGGTCATCGTCGTCGATGACGACAGCCCCGATGGAACGGCAGAGATCGTGCGCCGCATGGCGATCTCGGACCCGCGGATCCGATGCATCCGGCGCGTGGGTCGGCGTGGTCTCGCAGGCGCTTGTCTCGAGGGCGTACTGGCCGCCCAGGCTGACGTCGTGGTCGTGATGGATGCCGATCTCCAGCATGACGCGGCGCTCGTCCCGGCCTTGCATGCCGCGGTCGCGGACGGCCACGCGGACATCGCGGTCGCCAGCCGCTTCGTCGATGGAATGCGGGTGGAGGGGCTCAGCGCCGAGAGGCTGCTATCGAGCAGGCTCGCCATCGCGGCTTGCCGGACGCTGCTCGGCGTGACCATCACGGATCCGCTGAGTGGTTTTTTCGCAGCGCGCCGATCGGTCGTCGAAGCCGCTGCGCCCGGCCTTTCGGTCGACGGATTCAAGATCCTCCTCGACATCATCGTGAGCTCGGAACGCAGGCCGCGACTGATCGAGCTACCTTTCTCTTTCGAAAAACGGGTTCATGGTTCGAGTAAGCTCGACGCCCGCGTGTGCTTCGACTTCGTCGCCCTTCTCCTGTCGAAGCTTGGAGGAGGCTGGATGGATGCGGCCGCGATCAAGCGGTTGTCGATCCGTGTCGTCTCTGCCATCGCCCACATGGCGGGCCTTTGGCTGCTCGCGACAAAGGACCTGCTCTCGTTCACGTCTGCTGAAATCGGCGCCCTTGGACTTGCCGGCACGACGGCTTTCCTCCTCTGGAACGCCCTCGATTTTTCCGACCGGAGACGCCAGGGATGGTCGGCTGCGAAGGCGCTGGCGCTCTTCCTCCTCCTGCGCGTCCTTCCAAGCGGTGTCGCCTTGCTAGCGAGCGTATGGATCTATGACTTGATGGGCGAATGGTGGCTGGCGGGGCTCGCAGGCGCGATCCTGGGCACGGCCGCCAGCGAGCGGGGGCCTCAGCGGCGAAGTCGCAGGCTGGCGACAGCGGGGCTCTCGCCGCTCTGATTAGCCGTCGGACTGGCGGCCGGCTCAGGCGACCGCACCGTCTTTGCCGCACGTCCTAACCCTCCGAAGTGGCCTGATCCCCGGCGATTTGTCATTCTGCGCGACGGCGATGTTGTCGAGGAACTGGCGCGCACTGTCGCGCCAGGAAAAGGTTTCCGCATGCGCCCGCGGCTTCCAGCGTGGGATGTCCAAGGCGTCCAGGCAGGCGCGCTTGAGATCCTCGTCGAGAACGCCGGCGCCGCTTGCGCCCACAACGTCCCGCGGCCCCGGGACTGGAAACGCCGCGACCGGCAGACCGCTGGACATGGCTTCGAGCAGCACGAGGCCGAACGTGTCGGTGAGACTGGGGAAGACGAAGACGTCGGACCCGCCATAGACTCGCGCCAGGGCGTCGCCGGACAAGTGTCCGAGAAAGACGGCGTCGGGATGGGCGGCCTCAAGGCCGCGGCGCGCCGGGCCGTCGCCGACCACGACTTTGGTTCCCGGCAGGTCGAGCTTGAGGAAGGCCGACAGGTTCTTCTCGATCGCCAGCCGTCCCACCGACAGGAACACGGGCCTGGCGACCCCAATGCCGACCGTCGGGCGACTGCGGAACTGGTGATGATTCACGCCACGCGACCACCGCATCAGGCGTTCGAAGCCCCGCCGCGTGAGGTCGCGTTCGAGGGTCTCGGTCGCCACGAAGGTGCCCTCGCCAGCATTGTGGAAGCGCCGCAGTAGGGCATAGGTCCAGTGCTCCGGGATCCACGTTCGCGCCGCCACATAGGCGGGGAAATTCGTGTGATAGCTTGTCGTGAAAGGGATCCGTTCCCGCAGGCAGTGGCGGCGGACGGCGAACCCGAGCGGGCCCTCTGTGGCGATGTGAACATGGTCGAAAGGCTCGGCCTCGACCCGCCGACCGACAGACGACGGCCCTGCCAGAACCAGGCGAATTTCGGAATAGCCCGGCAAGCCGACCGTCTTGAAATCCTCGGGCGTCAGGAAACGGAACGTCGCCCCGAACTCCCGCGCCGCAGACGCCAAGCTCTCGAGAGAACGGACCACGCCGTTGACCTGCGGATACCAAGCGTCCGTTGCTACGAGAACCTTGGTCATCGCCTATTC
>JAYVMK010000466.1:0-6396 GCA_043758995.1 Lichenibacterium sp.
GCCATGTGGTCCGCCAAGGGCGAGGCCGCCGTGCGAACCGTGGTGGCCACAGCGCGGATCACCTCCGACGCGGGCACGTTCAGCACCGTGCTGGGCACGATCGGCGCCTGACGCCGCTCAGCCAAGCTGCGCACCCTCTGGGTAGTTACATCTGTGGCGTTGGTTATGTTGCGACCAACATACCCCGTCCTTGCAACCTGTCGCTTCGGCGGGTGTAGAGCGCAATGCCGGTCGTCTGACCGCGCAGGGGCTCGCGACTGACCTCTCGCCAATGTGCAAAGTTGGCGGCTGCCGAAGCCAGAACGGCTTCCGAAACGAGGAGGTCGACAGCGAACGATTTGGTCGCCTGTTCGATATGGGACGCGACATTCACTGTGTCACCTAATACCGTGAACTCCTGCCGTTCCGTCGCGCCAACGATGCCGCAGAACACGTCTCCGTGGTGCAGGCCGACACCGACCTTGAGACCCGCGCCGCTAGAGGCGAGGCAATGAAGCAGGTCCTCGGCAAAGGCGAGAGCGGCCCGGGGCGCATTCTTGTCACCGTCGAGAGCCCCGAAGACCACTAGGGCGCCGTCGCCCATGAACTTGTCCACCATACCGCCATGCCGGCTCGCAGAAGCCGACACGGCGCCGCGAAATGTTGTGAGCAGGGCCGTGACCATCACGGGTGGCAAGTGCTCCGTTAGGGCCGTCGATCCGCGGATGTCGACGAAGGCGACCGTGGCGTGACCGGTCCGTCCGACCCTGAGTGAGTGGTCGCCCTCAGCGAGGCGTGTTGCGACTTCGGCCGGAAGGAAGCGAGCGAGTCGGGCACCTTTTCGGACCTCAGCCAAGGCCGCCAGGGCTACGAGGCCCATAAGAAAGAGCGAGACTGCGGTGGTCACCAACGTCGCGAGCCCGACCTGCATCATGGATGCCTCACGGAGGCTCACAAGCCGGTCTTGCTCCTGATCCATCCGGGTAATGCGACTGCGAATCTCGTCCATCAGGCCGGCACCGCTCTTCGCGCGAATAAGGGCTAGCGCGCCCGCGAAGTTGCCTTCGTCCCGGAGCGCTAGCGATTGCGCCATTTCGGCCCGCTTCTGCGTCGCAAGGCGGCGGATCTCGTCCACGGTGGCAGCTTGATCAGCATCATCGCGTACAGCGATGCCCAATCGATCGAGCATCTGGTCAAGCTGACCGGAATCCCTTCGATAGTGTTCGAGTAAAACAGGATCGCCCGCTAAGAGATATTCGCGCTGGCCAGCCTCAGCGTTAAGCAGCGCACCCAGGAGGTCGCCGAGGTTGCTTTCCACTTCAAAGGCATGGCGCAATTGTGCGTCGTCTCTCTGCTGACGCACTGAGAACAGCACTGCCAAGAGCAGGACGAGACCAAGCACCAGAAAGCCGACGCAGAGCGCGACACCGGAGCGCGACGTGGTACGCAGCCTTGTAGGAAAAAGGATCAGCGCAGGCTCCGACAGTTCAGCGACCGAGCGATCATGCCATCACGCTCTCTTGTAGTCCGATCCGCGGCGCCAATGACACTCTCATTCTAGGATCCCCTGCCGGCCACGGGCAATGTCACGATGAACCGGGGGCGCGAGACGCTCATCCTCAAAGTCTAGAACGGCGGCGACAATCGCATTCAGGTCGGATCGGATTACCACTTCTTCGAGACCAACCCCGGCCTGCGCTTCAACCAGGCAACGCTGCGAGGGGGTGCCTTGATATCGCGGCTGGCACGGCCGTCCGCTTCGAGCTGGCCAGAGACGGATGTTCGCTCGTTACCCTCGCGGGAACTCGTGACGTCAACCGGTTCCATGGCGAAGTCATGGGAGCACTTTGACGCGCCCCGAGGTGTCCGATGGTCCAGAGCCGTCGATTAAGCTGTGATCAGAAAGCGTCGTCGTCGATTCCAATCGACAAAAGACCGCCGTTGGCAAAGCCGGACTCAACCGGTGCCTGATGTCGCATCGGCGCGGCGAAATCCGCTTTCGCCTGTTCGAAGGATGCCGTCGTGCTCCGACCCTCGGCGGTCAAGTGACGGCCTGTCGACCGATCGTTTGCCGGAACCACTCCGGTCATCAGTGACGCAGCACGAACCGCTACGCTAGAGTAGCGCGGATCGATCTCGCCATAATCAGGACGCGAGAGACTGCCCGACGCATAGTCCTTGTCGGTCTTGAAATCCGGCCCCGGGCCGTTGTGGAAACCTCCGACCGCGTCGAAGTGCGGTCCGCCGTAGCCGCCGCGAGCGGAGCCGAAACCGGCGACTTGACCCAGATCGGCATTGCCACGGGCAATGGGATTGCCGGCCTGATCGCCGTAAAATATGTCACCCCCGGTGCGGAACGGTCCAAATTTGTAGAGCCGCGGATCGTTCCACGCATGCTGGCGAACGATATAGTCGTTGCCGAAGTCGCCTGGGCCACCCACGATGTCGATCGGCGGCACCGTCGTGCGGCGGCGGATGGTCAAAGGACGGGCGGTCGCCGTGTGCGACGGACGGGGCCGGGCGACAGGTCCATGAACCGCGGGTCGGCGAACCACGGCCTCCGCGGCAGCGGCTTGGTCGAGCGCGAAGGCGGATGTGGTTATCGCCAGCAGCCCGCCTGCGATCAGTGCGAATGCGCCACGTCGATCATTGTCGGCCATTTCGGCAACTCCACTGTGTACCGGCCGCGGATGTGATGCAATCAGATGATTCACGTCAGACGTGAGATGTGCAAGTCTGGGCAGCATGTCCCAGACATTAGGCCGCCCGGTGTGGCCTCTGCGCACGCGACCGCATCATACCCTCGGCGAACTTCATGAACGCCGCATCAGGCTTGCGGATCACGGCGCAGCCTTCGTTGCGCCACTTGTCCTGAAAGCGGTTGATCGCCTCATACGGATCAGCCCCAGGCCATTTACCGCGGAAAGCATCAATGCCTTCGCCCGAGGGGGCTGGCGGGTAGTCCGGATCAGCCAGCCCCGCTGCCGAGCGCACCCGGCGCTTATGCATAATGGCCGTCTTGCTCAGCGCCCAGTCGTTCTCTTGTCGACCCTCGGTCTTAGTCACAGTGAAACGAATTTGCGCGAAGGCCTTGCCTTCGCGTATGCCCTCGTAAGCTACGCTGAATCCTGCCTCGTTCGAGCGGTCATTAATCTCGCCGATTGCCAGTTCGACCACGTTGCGCTTCAGGTCCTTCCAGCTCTTGTAGGCGTCGTCCGGCACCTTGAGCCAGTTGCGTAGCTCGTCCATCGACACTGTGCAGGATGGCTCGCGACGGTTTATGTAGCCTTCGAGGATCTCGTAGAGGGTGACAGCGTACTTGCTGCGCAATCCCATAATGAAATGAGTGCGCAGGCGAGCGAACGAGCGCGGCAGCAGCACGTTTTTCGCGAGTTGTGGTGAGAAAGTATAATAGATGCGCCCCGTATCGCGCTGTGCCTTGTTCGTCATCGCGTCCGCCAACAGGGCGCCAATGCCTTGATACTCCTCATCCTCCCAATCCACCGTAGTTTTTACCAAGCGGCGGATACTCTGCCATATCGCGATGGCCTCGCTCTCTTCTTCGGTGCGCTTGCCCGTCTGGAGAATACCGCGCTGACCGAGGTCACGCCGGCCGAATTGGCGGAACAGCTTCAGCACCTCCGCTACGCTCGCCTCATGAACATGACCCGGCTTGTCGAGATCATCCCAGGCATTGTGCAACAGCAGTAGCCAGAGCTTGCGATCGAGCGCCGTGTAGGAGCCCTCGACACGGACCATGATGACAGGCAGCGGCACTGGCACCGAGGCCGGCTTGCCCTTGCTGATCAGCCAAGGGTCACCCGACGGCCGCGGCCCGGGAGCAGGCTGTGGTTGAAAATCGAACTGAAGCGAATCCTGCGACATCATAAACCGGAGACTGCCCGAGTTAAGGGGGAGGCGCAAGAGTGTTATACCTCCCCCGGTAGGATCAACATCGCCGATTCCCTCCCCTGCAAACGGTGGAATTTACCGCTCTTATAGAGGAAAATGATGCTGGCCGAAAACCTCCCCCGGAAGTGGTTCGAAGATAGGCGCAGCACTGGACCCACGTTGCGTGCGGGTGATTTGTAAGACCGGCCGATGAGGCTCGAGTCGCGAGCCGGATGCCCGGGCGATGGCACCCGCCGTGTCGACTGCACGACCATATTTCCGGTCATCGCGGTCCTTGAACACGATCCCTCGAGCTTCTTCCCTGAAGCGGGAGCTCGCCCGTGAGGGCGGCCGCTTCACCGCCCAGCACCTGCGCGCCCTGTCACTACCTCGCCGCAGGGCGACGCTGGTGGCGACCGTCCTGGATACCGTGGCACGCCTGACCGATGACGCCGTCGGCCTGTTCGACCGCGCGGTGGGCCGCATGGTCCGGCGTGCCAAGGCGCGCGAGGACGGTGCCGTCCTGCGCGATGCCAAATCCGTCGGCGACAAGGTACGCCTGCTGGTGCGGTTGGGCGCCGCCCTGATCGCGGCGAAGAAGGAGAAGGCCGACCTCGACGAAGCCGTGACGTCGGCCGTGGGTTGGGACAGGCTGGCCGCCAGCATCGTCGAAGCCGAGCGGTTGTCCCGCCCGGAAAAGGCGGATCTAAACGCGTTAGCGGGCCGGTACTAGCCGGTGCTGCATCGGCTTGGCCCGATTTTCCTCGCCGCTTTTCGACTCCGTGCCGACCGGCTTCCTCCGACCGGCCTGGCGCGACGCGGTCCTGAGCAGCGAAGGACAGGGCCAAATCCAACATCGCCGCACCTGGGAGACCGCCACCCTCCTCGCGCTGCGTGGCCGGCTGCGAGCCGGCGACATCTGGGTCGAAAGCAGCCGGCAATGGCGTGCGATCGAAGACCAGCTGCTGTCGCCGGCCTCGTTCACCGCCATGCGCGAGGCGGCCCCCCTGCCGGTGGCCGTGCCGATCTCTGCCGGAGAGTACCTCGCTCATCGCCGCGATCTCCTCCAGAGGCGGCTTCAGGAGATCGAGACAAAGGCCGCCCTGAACGTCTTGGAAGACATCAGGATCAAGGGCGGCGACCTGAAGATCACGCCCCTGAAAGCAATCACGCCCGAGGCCGCGGAGAAGGCGGCGGAGCGGCTCTACGCCCTGGTGCCGAACGCCCGCATCACGGCCGTCCTGGCCGACGTACACCGCTGGACCGGGTTCGCCGACACGTTCACGCACCTGCAGACCGGGTTGCCGGCCGCTGACCCCCGCGTGGTGCTCACGGCGATCCTGGCCGACGCGACCAATCTCGGCCTGACCGCATGGCCGACGCGTGCTCGATCGCCGGGCACCGCCAACTCGCCTGGACGGCCGGGTGGCATCTGCGCGAGGACACCTATCGCCGTGCCCTGGCCACTCTGGTGGATGCCCAGCAGCACCAGCCTCTCGCCGCCCTGTTCGGGTCCGGCGATGTCTCGAGCTCCGATGGCCAGGCCTTCCTGACGGCGGGACGCGGGGAAGCCCTAGGCGCCCACAATGCCCGACACGGCCATGGTCGAGAACCCTCCGCACTCTTCTATACGCACGTCTCGTCCCGGCATGCTCCGTACCATACGGCCTCGATCCCACCCTCGGGCGAAGCGGCCTACGTCATCGACGGCCTCCTCTACCACGAGGCCGATCTCCGCATCGCGGTCCACCACACGGACGGGGGCGGGGTGAGCGATCACACCTTCGCCCTGGCGCACCTGCTGGGTTTCCGCTTCGTGCCGCGCATCCCAACGTCGCCGCCCGCAAGCTCTGCGCCTTCTCGCCAGCCGCGACCTGGCCGACGCTCGCCCCCTTCATCGGCGGCCGGATCGACGAAGCCTTGATCGTCGCTCAATGGGACAATGTTCTCCGTCTGGCGACATCCGTCCGCACCGGCGCGGTCAGCGCCTCGCTGATGCTCAAGCGGCTGGGCGCCTACCCTCGTCAGAACGACTCGCCCTCGCATTGCGCGAGATCGACCGCATCGAGCGGACCCTGCATGCCCTGGACTGGCTAGAGCAGCCTGCGCTCCAGCGGCAAGCCACGGCAGAGCTCAACAAGGGCGAGAGCCATAATGCCTTGGTGCGCGCTATCTGCTTCCACCGCCTCGGACGGCTTCACGATCGCACCGCCCAGGCCCAGGCTCACCGCGCGAGCGGCCTCGCCCTGGTCACGGCGGCGATCGTCCTGTGGAACACGGTCTACCTCGGCCGCGCGCTCGATGCCGTCCGTCTCCGCGGCGACATCGTGCCGGACGCGCTGCTCGCACACCTTGCCCCACTCGGATGGCAGCATAACAACCTGACCGGAGATTACCTCTGGGCTGCCGACGCTGGCGTGGGGCCGGACGAAGGCCGGCGAACTTTTGGCGCCCAGGAAGGCGATCTCGTCCTGGAACACGAACACACGCGACATGTACTGGCTCCCGTGGTCGTGCCGAACCGAT
>JAYVMK010000467.1:0-7516 GCA_043758995.1 Lichenibacterium sp.
ATCTATTTCGCCACCAACCGCCGCATCCACGGCATGTGGCAGACCACGATCCCGTCGCGGTTCCTCGACGAATTGCCCGAGGACCACGTGGAAGTCGCCGAGAATGCGCGCGAGAAGCGCTCGGGCTACGGGCCGTCGCGCTTCGACAATGTGCAGACCTTCGGCACCTCGTCCTATGCGACGCCGGGGTGGCAGCGTGCGCAACGCAACGGGGCCGGCGCTACCTCGGGCGTCGCGCGCCTCCCGGGGGTGATCGAGGGCGAGTTGATCGCCAAGTCCACCCAGCAGGCGCATTTCACCGTCGGCGCGCGGGTCATGCACCAGAAGTTCGGACCCGGTGCGGTGGCGGCCGTCGATGGCAACAAGCTGACCGTCGATTTCGACAAAGCCGGCCGCAAGATGGTGCTGGAGAGCTTCATCCAGGCGGCGTGAAAGGCAGGACGTCGATCCGCTGCGTTTGACCGAACGGTCCGAGCGGGCGGCAAGACGATCCGCCAGTTCGCGCACGATCAGACGAGCGAACGCCTGCCGAATTGAAAAGAGCGTCGATCCAAGCGGCCGAGTCTCATGGTCGCTTCAGTTACAACGTCGCGCCAACGAACCCGGCATTGTGACCTCTTGTTGCCGGACGTCATCTTTGGCGGTTCGCATCATGATGCGCGTGCTCAGTCTCGCTGCGCCGCAGTGTCGAACGCGGATAAGTCCGAGTTACCGGAGGGCATCGGGGCTGACAGCCAGACGACGCCCGATGAGCTCGGACCCTTGACCGGCAGTGCTTACGCGGCGGAGGTTCCGCGGGCGCAGATCGAAGATCATGAAAGCGACCTGAAGAAGTTGGCCCATCAGGTCGGGACCACGAAGAACGGGACTCTGCGCCAATTCGCGTCCGAGACAGACCTACTGCTCGAACAGCATCTGGCCCTCGCAGGAGCGGTGCAGACGGCGAGCAAAGCGATATAGCTTGCTCGGTTCGGGCGACGCCGATCTCTCGCCGGGCTCTGGTCTGGCCAAGGTCGCGCCGGGCTTTCACGCAGGCGGCACGAGGTAGACCACCCCGGCTGCTTACATGTCCCCCGAGCCGCCTCGCTCAGGCCTGGCGAGGCCCGGCTTTCGACCCGTTCGGCCTCAGTGCAGAAGCCCGACGATCCCCTTGACGTCGCGGATCGTCTGTTCCGCGATGGTGCCGGCCCGCTCGGCGCCACTCTTGAGCACGCCATCGATATAGCCGGGATCGGCTTTGAGACGGCGCATCTCGGCGGCGATCGGCGACAGCCGCTCGACCGCGAGGTCGCTCAGCGCCGCCTTGAAGGACGAGAACTGGCTGCCGCCGTGGTCCTGGAGCACCTCGGCCTTGGTCCGTCCGACGAGGCCCGCGAAGATCGCCACGAGATTGTCGGCTTCGGGCCGCCCCGCCAGTCCCTCGACCTCGGAGGGCAGGGCATCGGGGTCGGTCTTGGCGCGGCGCACCTTGCCGGCGATCGTGTCGGCATCGTCGGTGAGGTTGATGCGGGAATTGTCGGAGGGATCGGATTTCGACATCTTCTTGGCCCCGTCGCGCAGGCTCATCACCCGTGTCGCCGGACCCTGAATCAGAGGCTTTGGCAGTTTGAAATAGTGATCCCGACCGGTTCCCTCGGCGATCCGCAGCGCGAAGTCGTTGTTGAATTTCGTCGCGATGTCGCGGGTCAGCTCCAGATGCTGTTTCTGATCGTCGCCCACCGGAACGGCGTCGGCATGGTAGAGCAGGATGTCGGCCGCCATCAAAACGGGATAGTCGTAGAGGCCCACCGAGGCATTCTCGCGGTCCTTGCCGGCCTTCTCCTTGAACTGGGTCATTCGGTTCAACCAGCCGAGTCGCGCCACGCAGTTGAACACCCAGGCGAGTTCGGCATGGCCGGGCACACGGCTCTGGTTGAAGATGGCCTGGCGGACGGGGTCGATCCCGGCGGCGATGAAAGCGGCCGTCACTTCGCGCGTCGTGGCCTCGAGACCGGCCGGGTCCTGAGGCACCGTGATGGCATGGAGGTCGACCACGCAATAGAGGCAGTCGTGGTCCGTCTGCAGCTCCACGAAACGCGTGATGGCGCCGAGGTAATTGCCGAGATGGAGATTTCCCGTGGGCTGAACGCCGGACAGGATGCGGGGACGTGCGGTCATGAATCGGCTTCGCGTCGGGTGGAGGGACGGGGTGTCGTTCCTACTGCACCGCGATGCGGGGCGAAAGGGTCACGGCTTGGTGGACAGGCGCTCCAGCCGCTTCTGCATTTCATTCATGTCGCGCTTGATCGTCTCGAGATCGTCAGCCTTGGCGGGCTCCGCCTCGGGCGCAACGGGCGGCGTCAGAGGTCCGGTGAAGGGGTTGAACATCGTCAGGGCCTGCGAAAACATCTTCATGTTCTTGCGGGTCTGATCCTCGAGCTGATCGAACATCGGATTTCGCAGAGTGCCGCCCGGCAGCAGTTTGGCGCCGAAGGAGGCCTCGATCTGTTCGCGGAAATTGTGCTGGCCGTTGGTGAGCTTGTCGAGCGTGAACTCGAGGTAGCTCGGCACCAACATCTGCATGCTGTCGCCGTAGAAGCGGATCAACTGGCGCAAGAACGAAATGGGCAGCAGGCTTTGGCCGCTCTTCCCCTCCTGGTCGAAAATGATCTGCGCCAGGACCGAACGGGTGATTTCGTCGCCGGTCTTCGCGTCGAAGACCACGAAATCCTCGCCCCGCTTCACCATCAGGGCGAGATCTTCCAGCGTCACGTAGGTGCTGGTCTCAGTGTTGTAGAGTCGACGGTTTGCATATTTTTTGACCGTCACCGGCTGCTTGGCGTCCGCCGTCATTGTCCCACCCGCTCTCGACCGTGCCGACTCCGCGTCTCGTGAAGATAGGGATAACATGCGGGCGGGGGAACATGATTTTGGAGGTTGCTCCCGGGCGCGGTTGTTTCCACATAGGATAGGACACGCGGTCATGGCCGGAACGGCTGCCCGATCCGTAAGCGCGGCGACCCCGCCCGTCCGGAAAAGAGGCAACCCCGCGCGGTACCCGCGCCGGCTCAGGTGCTCCGCCCCGTCGAAGGATCGGCGCTGGAGCGGACCTGCCGGAGTGGACGAGCTGTCGAGAGCCAGGAACCCCAAGGAGCCCCCATGTCCACCGATATCGTCATCGTTTCCGCTGCCCGCACCGCCGTCGGCTCCTTCAACGGCGCCTTCGCCAATACCCCCGCCCACGAACTCGGGGCCGTCGTGGTGAAGGCCGCCATGGAGCGCGCTCATGTGACGCCCGACGAGGTCGACGAGGTCATCCTGGGTCAGGTCCTGCAAGCCGGGCAGGGGCAGAACCCGGCCCGGATCGCCGCCATGGCGGCGGGCGTCCCTCAGGAGAAGACCGCCTGGGGCTTGAATCAGCTCTGTGGCTCTGGCCTCCGCGCGGTCGCGCTCGGGTTGCAGCAGATCGCTAACGGCGACGCCAAGATCATCGTGGCGGGTGGCCAGGAATCGATGAGCCTCGCCCCTCATGCCGCCTATCTGCGGGCGGGTCAGAAGATGGGAGACCTGAAGTTCGTCGACACGATGCTGAAGGACGGCCTGACCGACGCCTTCAACGGCTATCACATGGGCAATACGGCGGAGAACGTCGCCACCAAGTGGCAGCTGACCCGCGAGGAGCAGGACAAGTTCGCGACCGCCTCGCAGAACAAGGCCGAGGCGGCTCAGAAAGAGGGACGGTTCAAGGACGAGATCGTCCCCGTCACGGTGAAGACGCGCAAGGGCGACGTCGTCGTCGACCAGGACGAGTACATTCGCCACGGCTCGACGCTCGAAAGCATGACGAAGCTGAAGCCCGCCTTCTCCAAGGAGGGTTCGGTGACGGCCGGCAATGCCTCGGGCCTCAACGACGGCGCCGCGGCCGTGGTGCTGATGACCGCCGAAGAGGCCGAGAGGCGCGGGCTGAAGCCGCTGGCCCGCATCGCCTCCTGGGCGACGGCCGGCGTCGATCCCGCCATCATGGGCTCGGGCCCGATTCCGGCATCGCGCAAGGCGCTGGAAAAGGCCGGCTGGGCCGTCAAGGACGTGGAACTCGTCGAGGCCAACGAGGCCTTCGCGGCTCAGGCTCTGGCGGTCAACAAGGACATGGGCTGGGATCCCGCGATCGTGAACGTCAACGGCGGCGCCATCGCCATCGGGCACCCCATCGGGGCCTCGGGCGCCCGGGTTCTCACGACGCTGCTCCATGAGATGCAGCGCCGCGCCGTGCGGAAGGGCCTCGCGACGCTCTGCATCGGCGGCGGCATGGGCATCGCGATGTGCCTCGAGCGGCCGAACTGATCGGACCGTCGTCGTAGGGACCGAAGGCGGGGCTTCGGCTCCGCCTTTTGGCCGAAGCCTCTCGACGTCGGGGAACACCGGCCGGACGATCCGGTTGCCAAGGAACAGCGACAGCGGAGATCGATCACGCCCGCGGCCGGCAAGTCCGAAGGCACGAGCGAGGAAGGCAAGGTCGCCAGACTCGACAAATACAATACGGCGTCAAAGGGCATGGCCGAACAGATGTGCGGCGCCGGCGGCACCGAAGATCCGGAGGCACCGGACGATGCCCCTCCGTGCGTCCGGCGGGACAAAGCACTGTCGAGCGCGACCGCTCGCACGAAGAACACAAGCGGTTCGGCGATCGCGACAGCTGAACGGTAGAGGCGTTCAGCTTGACCGCTAGATGTCCACGCTCCGCGCCCGGCAGCGGGCGCGAATCTCCGTTCAGGCGGCCTTGCGGGCCTTGGGCTGGATCAGGCCGCGTTTGATCAGCACTTCGGCGATCTGCACGGCATTGAGCGCCGCGCCCTTGCGCAGGTTGTCGGACACGCACCAGAACGACAGGCCGTTCTCCACCGTCGCGTCTTCCCGAACGCGGGAAATGTAGGTGGCGTCCTCGCCGGCCGCTTCATGAGGCGTGATGTAGCCGCCCGGCTCATGCCGGTCGATCAGCAGGCAGCCCGGCGCCTCGCGCAGGATATCTTTCGCCTCCTCGGCCGAGATCGGATCCTCGAACTCGACGTTCACGGCTTCCGAATGGCTGATGAAGACCGGAACACGCACGCAGGTGGCGGTGAGCTTGATCTTGGGATCGAGGATCTTCTTGGTCTCGACCACCATCTTCCACTCTTCCTTCGTGTAGCCATCCTCCATGAAGACGTCGATCTGGGGGATGAGGTTGAAGGCGATGCGCTTTGGAAACTTCTTGGTCTCCATGGCATCCGACACGAAGACGGCGCGCGTCTGGGTGAAGAGCTCGTCCATGCCGTCCTTGCCGGCGCCCGACACCGATTGATAGGTCGCCACGACCACGCGCTTGATCCGAGCCTTGTCGTGCAACGGCTTCAACGCCACGACGAGTTGTGCCGTCGAGCAGTTGGGGTTGGCGATGATGTTGAGCTTGCGGAAGCCCACGATGGCGTCGGCATTCACCTCCGGCACGATCAACGGCACGTCGGCATGCATGCGGTAGGCCGAGGAATTGTCGATCACCACGCAGCCCTGCGCGCCGATCTTCTGCGACCATTCCTTGGAGATCTCGCCGCCGGCCGACATCAGGCAGATGTCGGTGTCCGACCAATCGTGCTGGTCCAGGACCTTGCACTTCAGGATCTTGTCGCCGAAGGAGATCTCGGTGCCGCGTGAGCGGTTCGACGCGAGAGCCACGACCTCGCTGGCGGGAAAGCCGCGCTCGGCCAGGATGCCGAGCATCGCGCGGCCCACGTTGCCTGTGGCACCGACGACGGCAACCTTGAACGCCATAATGTGTCTCCGAGAAGCTCGCGTGATCGACAGCCGCTCTGAATAGGCTCTCGAACGTCAAGCCGCAATGCTGACGCCTCGCTTGGAGGAGCCCAAAGCCTACCCTCACGCGCAAGGTTGGTCGGATCTGTCGCGCCGGCCTGCCACCGAACGCTCCGTGGGGGCATGCAGCCGGGCCGCAAGTCTAAGACGGCTCAGTCATGGCGGCACGCGCGGCAGATCGGATCTCGACCCTCGGTCGAAGAGGCCAGATTCGCGATGCGACCCCGCCATCATCGACCGCCACCGATGTGAGCCGATGCGCGGCACCGGCCCACATCGGGCAAGGTCAGGCTCGCGCGAGGCGCGCCATGCCCATGTCGCGCTCGGCGCGCGCGGCGTCGAGCCCTGGAAGCTTGTCGCGCCCGTCCAAGGTCTCGACCTTCTTCAGATCGTCCTGAGCTTCGCCGAGCAGGCCCTTGGCCTCGTCGAGCTGGTCTTTCAACTCGTCCGACGAGCGCTTGAGATTGTCACGCCGCGCCGCCGCCGCCCGGGCGAAGGTGGGGTAGGCGTAGTGGCTCGGATCGGAAATACCCGAGCGTTGCTCTTCCGACGCGATCTCGCGATCGAGATCGACCACCATGCGGGCGAAATCCGCAATCATGGAGTCAATCTGCGCCACCCGGCGGCGCCTTTCGTCGACTTGAAAGCGTTTGAGGCGGAGAAGATGATCCCGCGACTTCAACATTGAGAACTCCAAGACGCGAGGGGAGGATTGCAATCCGACCCTTCTGGACCGTGCCAACGCCGCGAGACAGCTGCACAATCACGCATGGAGGTTGCTTCTTCCTTACCCGAACCGCCAAAAAGCCAGGGTAACGCCGCGCACCGTGGCCGTGCCTTCGCTAACGGCGCGTTTACCTTTTCCCTTAACATTGCGTTATGGAGGCCCCCCGCCGACCGGCGTTCATGGTGGAACGGTGGCCCGGACGTGTGGGCAGGCGGGATGGACCGCCTTTGAAAGCAGGGCCTGACAGGATGACGCAAGGGAGGCCGTGGGGCGACAACACCTATGGGTCGGTCGCAGGCAGCGGAACACGCGAGTTTGCAGGTCTTAACGAAAGCAATTCTGTTAACCTTTCGGCGCTAATGATGAATGATGGCTCGGGGCCGTTTGCGGCCCCCGACCGAGGTGCCGGAACGCGCGCGGCGCGCATCGTCGGCGAGGCCAACCGGGACAAGGGTGGGGACCATACATGCGCGTTCTCCTGATCGAAGACGACAGCGCGACGGCGCAGAGCATCGAATTGATGCTCAAGTCCGAGAATTTTAACGTCTATACGACCGACCTGGGCGAAGAGGGCATCGACCTCGGTAAGCTCTACGACTACGACATCATTCTTCTTGATCTCAACCTGCCGGACATGTCGGGCTACGAGGTCCTGAGAACGTTGCGCGTCGCCAAGGTGAAGACGCCGATCCTCATCCTGTCCGGCCTTGCCGGCATCGAGGACAAGGTGAAGGGTCTCGGCTTCGGCGCCGACGATTATCTGACCAAGCCGTTCCACAAGGACGAGTTGGTGGCTCGCATCCACGCCATCGTCCGCCGCTCGAAGGGCCACGCCCAATCGGTGATCATCACCGGCGATCTGCTCGTCAATCTCGATCAGAAAACCGTAGAAGTCGACGGCGCCCGGGTCCATCTGACCGGCAAAGAATATCAGATGCTGGAGCTGCTCTCGCTCCGCAAGGG
>JAYVMK010000468.1:0-3226 GCA_043758995.1 Lichenibacterium sp.
CGGGGGGCGTACCGACGGTCCAGACGGTGCGATCGGGGAACCTGACCGAGCGGCCCTCGTTGTCGGACAACAGGGAGAACGCCATGGCGGATTACGATAGTACCCCGGCGACGTCGGCGATCTCCGAGGCAGCACCGGTCGCTCTCGACGAGACGGATCGCCTGATTGCGTCCGACAAGGTCCAGGGGACCGAGGTTTTCGGACGCGACGGCCAGCGGCTTGGCACCGTCTACAATTTCATGGTCGACAAGATCACGGGCCGCGTCGCCTACGCGGTCATGTCCTTCGGCGGGTTCCTGGGGCTGGGCGAGCGCTATCATCCTCTGCCCTGGCAGGCCCTGACCTATGACCCGGTGCGCGAGGGCTACGTGGTGGATCTCGACCGCGAGAGGCTGAAGGACGCACCGAGTTTTGCGGCAGGTGAGGAGCCCTGGCTCGATCCGGAGCACCGCCGCAACGTCTTCGGCTTCTATGGGTTCAACTACGGCCTATGAGGGAGTTTGGCATGAGTCACCTGCGAACCGTCGCAGCCGCGGCCGCGCTGATCGGTCTGACGTGTGGTGGGGCTCTTGCTCAGGCAGCAGCACCTGCCGCGGGGTCCAGTGCCACGATTCCCGAGAAGACGGCGCCGTCCACCGACCTCGCCACCAAGCCCGGCAGCCTGAGCGACAAGCTTGCCCCGACCAATGGCGTCATCGCGCCCTCCGGCGATGTCGACCCGGCCATGCACAAGCCGCCGCCGCAGACCGGCAACATGCCGGTCGTCAAGCCCGGCGAGATTCCGGCGCAGCCCGGCGGCAAGACCAACGGGGGGCTTTACTGACGGTCGTCACGGCGGGGCGGGACGATCCGCGGTATCGAGGTGGAGGTAGTCGGGCTCGAAATCGCCGAGGTCCGCCAGGGCCTTCCAATTCACGACCAGCACCGCCTGGTTCTGCAGGGTGACGAGTTTGCGTTCGCGCAACTCCTTCAGCATGCGGTTGATGTGAACGAAGGAGAGGCCGAGCGCGTCAGCGAGTTCGACCTGGGTGATGGGAAGCGTCATCGTCGCCTCGTCGGCTAGGCCGACGGCGCGAAGGCGGATGAACATCTCGCAGAGGAAATGCGCCGTCCGGGCCAGCCCTTCACGCTGGCCGATGCTGACGATCCGCTCACGCAGGATCGCCGCGTCGACCAGTGTATTGCGCCAGAGCGCGCCGGCCACGCGGGGGAAGCGGGCATTCAAGGCATGGACCGCCTCGTGCGGGATGAAGCCGGCCGTCAGTGCCGTCAGGGCGGCGAGATTGTGGTCGAGCACCGTGAGGTGGAGGCTCTGCAGGTCCGGAACATCGCCCGGAACATGGAAGGCGAGGATCTGCCGGCGGCCGTCCCCGACGAGCTTGTACCGGAAGGCGAAACCCGTGAGCACGAGGCAGCAGTGTGACGGCTTGTCTCCGATGACGGCGATGTCCTGACGGGCCGCCACGTCGCGCACCATCATCGGCAAGGCCGCTATGGCCGCCTTTTCCTCAGTGCTGAGCGCAGCGATGCTCGCCAGCTTTCGCACGAGTACGCCGTCGGCACCCCCCACCATCGTCCACTCCGCTGACAGCCATCTCGGGCCGCTCGATCTGACCAGGATGATAGAGGTCGGGACCGCGATGTGTCAGCTTTGCCGTCAAGTAACCACATCGTTCCCGCGCTTGAACGCCGAGGATCGGGTCGCCGCGCCCGCTCAGGCGACAAGAATCGCCCGAAAATCGTTCACGTTGGTGCCGGTGGGACCCGTGTCGAAGAGCGCGCCGACGGATGCGAACGCCGTGTAGCTGTCGTTGGCGAGCAACCGTGCGCGCGGGTCGAGTCCCGCCGCGCGAATCGCTCCTGCGGTGGCGCCATCCGCAAAGGCGCCGGCGTTGCTTTCCGACCCGTCGATGCCGTCGGTGTCGGCCGCCAAGGCGGCAATCCCCGGAACGCCGTCGATCGCCAGCGCGAGAGACAGAAGAAACTCCGCGTTGCGGCCGCCCCGGCCCGTCGATCGGACCGTGACGGTCGTCTCCCCGCCCGAGAGGATCACCACCGGTTTGCGGAAGGGCCGGTCTCGCGTCGCGACCTCGCGGGCCAGCGCCGCATGCATCAGTCCGATGTCGCGCGCCTCGCCCTCGATGGCATCGGAGAGAATCACGGCCGGGATGCCCAGCCGTTCGGCCTTGGCTGCCGCGGCATCGAGCGACAGCCCCGCCGAGGCGATGATGCGATGCGTGTGGTGGCGGAAGCGGGAATCGTCCGGCTGCGGCGCGGCGGCGGCCGGCGATTGCAGATGAGCGAGCATCCGGGGTGGGAGGACGAGGCGGTACTCCTCGACGATGCGCAGGGCCTCATCCCGGCCGGCCTGATCCGCCACCGTCGGACCCGACGCGACATGATGGGCGGCATCGCCAGGAATGTCGGAGAGAATGAGGCTCGTCACAGGGGCGCGGGAGAGTGCCGCGAGCCGCCCTCCCTTCACGGTTGAGACGTGTTTGCGAAGGGTGTTCATGGCGCCGATCGGCGCGCCCGACCGAAGCAGGGCGTCGTTGAGGGCCATCTCGTCGGCAAGATCGAGGCCCGGCGGGGGCGCGGGCAGCAGGGCCGATCCGCCCCCCGAGATCAGCGCGATGACGAGATCGTCGGGCGTCGCCGAGGCGACCAATTCCATCATGCGCCGCGTGGCGGCCAGCCCCGCCGCATCGGGCACGGGATGAGCGGCTTCGAGCACCTCGATTCGGTCACACGGGCAGGCATAGCCGTAGCGTGTCACCACGGCGCCCGACAGCGGCCCGTCCCAGGCGCGCTCCAGAGCCTGCGCCATCTGGGCTGAGGCCTTCCCGGCGCCGACCACGATGGTGCGCCCGGCCGGGAGAGGCGGAAGGTGGGCCGGCACCGCCACCGAGGGATGGGCCGCCGCGACCGCCGCCCGAAACAACTGGGCCAGCAGGTCCCGCGCGCCACTCGCGGAAACGATCATGCCTTGCCTCCTGAGAGCGACCATGTCAGCAGAAAGAATAACGTTTGACGCCGACTGTGGAGCCGACGGCATGGCCCGTAAACCGAATTACGACTTCGAACGCCGCGAAAGGGAGAAGGCGAAGGCCGCCAAGGCCGAAGAGCGCGCCAAGCTGAAGGCCGACAAGAAGACCAATCCCGACGGGGAAGGCGAAGGAGCCGAAGGCTCGGCCGAGGCCGCTCCCGAGGGTCCGGACGCGTCTGC
>JAYVMK010000469.1:0-6012 GCA_043758995.1 Lichenibacterium sp.
TCTTCGTAGCTCCCCTCGGCCAGGACCTTGCCGCGCGCCAGGACGGTGATGCGGTCGCTGAGCGAGGCCACGACCGAGAGGTTATGCTCGACCATCAGCACGGTGCGGCCCTTGGCGGCGCTGCGGATGAGCGCCGCGGTGCGATCGATATCCTCATGCGCCATGCCGGCCATGGGCTCGTCGAGCAGCATCAGGTCCGGCGAGAGCGCCAGCGTGGTGGCAAGTTCCAGCGCCCGCTTGCGGCCATAGGAGAGGTCGGCGGCGCGGCCGTCGGCGAAGCTGCCGAGGCCGACCTGCTCGATCAAGCCGAAGGCTTCGGAATCGTAGCGGCGCAGAAGCTTCTCGGATCGCCAGAAGTCGAAATTGCCGCCGCGCTGCCGCTGCAGAGCGATGCGGACGTTATCCAGCACCGTCATGTGCGGGAAGGCGGCGGAGATCTGGAAAGAGCGCACAAGACCCTGGCGCGCCACGTCGGCCGGGGCCGTGCGGGTGATGTCACGTCCGTTGTAAGTGATGCGTCCACGCGTTGGCGACAGGAATTTGGTCAGCAGATTGAAGCAGGTCGTCTTGCCGGCCCCGTTGGGGCCGATCAGCGCGTGGATCGTGCCGCGGCGGACTTGCAGATCGACGCCGTCGACCGCCACGATGCCTCGGAACGTCTTCGCCAGCCCCTGCGTCGTGAGGATGAAGTCCTCCGCCACGCCTCCTCCCCGTTTGATCGCCGGCCGCGTCATGGCAGCCATGTTCTATTGCGGGGCAACATGGCGGAACGGCGGGAACGCCGCAAGGTCCTTCTATGGGTGGCGCTTGGGCGAAACCGCACCGTCGAGGCTAGGATGGCTCTGCCCGGCGAAGCCCCAGGCGCGGGCGGTCTGGTCTGCGGACGTCGCTTTCACCCGGCCTTGCCGGTGGCCTGCCCGACCAGACGACCGGCTTGTGGCACTCTCTCGAAAGCGCGACGGCTTTGCATCGCATGTCTTCACGTTGCCGTGGTCCCCGAGACGCCTGAGCGACAGGCGAGTGCTTCGCCGGGGCCGCCGCGCAACTGATGTCGAAAAATGTACATTCACCCAGCCGCTCAGAGACAAGGCGTCAGCAGGCTCGCATAGACTTCGGCATTCCGCCGAAGCGACAGTATTGGGTATTTGGATTTCAAGTAAACGAGTTGTTTGAGGTATTAGCGCAACGTTGACCAGTCTTGAGAAGCGGTGGTACGTCACGGATCGAATGTGGCGACATGAGTCTGGATGAGTGGATGAGCGACGGGGAGACGTGCGAGCCAGGTTGCGAGATGACGATTCTCATGCCTTGCCTCAACGAAGCCGAAACCGTCGCAGCCTGTATCGAGAAGGCCAGGTCCTACCTTCGGGAGAGTTCCACCGTCGGCGAGGTTTTGATCGCCGACAACGGAAGTACCGACGGTTCGCAAAAGATCGCGGAGACCTGCGGGGCTCGGGTCGTCACGATCCAAAGCAAGGGCTATGGCGCTGCCCTGATCGGCGGCATCGAAGCGGCTTGCGGTCGCTACATCGTCATGGGCGACGCGGATGACAGCTACGACTTTTCTCGACTGGATGGGTTTCGGGACCGGTTGCGACAGGGCTCCGACCTCGTCATGGGCAACCGTTTTCTGGAGGGCATCGATCCGGGCGCGATGCCGATCCTGCATCGCTACCTCGGCAATCCCGTCCTGAGCTTCCTTGGCCGCTTGTTCTTCCGGATCCCGGTCGGCGATTTCCACTGCGGACTGCGCGGATTTCGTGCGAAGGCGATCCGGTCGCTGGGTCTGCGCACCACAGGCATGGAATTCGCAAGCGAGATGGTGGTGCGAAGCGCCATCGCGGGGCTCAAGATCGACGAGGTGCCGACGCGTCTGAAGCCAGACGGCCGCAGCCGTAAGCCGCATCTCAAGACATGGCGCGATGGTTGGCGCCACCTGAAATTCCTCTTGATGTATTGTCCGCGGTGGCTCTTCGTCATTCCCGGCGCGTCATGCTTAGCCGTGGGCGGCATCCTGTCCGCCCTGTTGTTCTTCGGTCCTGTGACCTTCCCGAGCATCGGGCTCGATCTGAACAGTTTCATCACGGCTTGCATGCTGATCCTGGTCGGCATGCAGCTTCTGAGCTTCGGCGCACTGTCACGATATTTCGCAGCGATCACCGGATTTCTGCCCGACAGTCCCCGGGTCGCCAGCATGGTCCGCCATGCGACGACCGATCGCCTGGCTTTGGCGGCGGGCGCTTTGATGCTGTTGGGCGTGGCGCTGTTCGGCTTTTCTCTCTCGGCCTGGGCGGCGGTCGATTTCGGGCCTTTGGCCAATCCGATCATCCCCCGCACCATGATCGCCGCCATGACATCGATCATCGCGGGTGTTCAAGTCTTCTTCACGGCCTTCTTTTTCGGTATTCTGGCGATCCCGACGAAAGCCGCCTCGTGAGGCACCAGCCAACGGAACCGGGTCGCCTCCGGTCGTCGGCCGTTGCGCTGACGACACTGCCGAAGTTCATCGTGTCGGGCGCCTCGACGGCGCTCCTGTTCCTCGTCATGTGTTACGGTTTGACCAAGTCCGGTCTCGATCCGTTCGTGGCGAGCATCGTCGCGTACGGGATCGCCTTTGCGGTCGGCTATGGGCTGCAGCGATGGTGGACATTCGACGGCCGCCATCGACACACGAGCGCTTTGCCACGCTACTTCGTCCTCCAGGCCGGGTGCGCGCTCCTGTCGGGTCTCGTATCGCGGCAAGGCGTTCATTGGCTGCATCTCTCGCCCCTGCCGATGGCGACAATGACCGCCATCGTCACCGGTGGCATCAGCTTCGGTGTGTCCCGCTACTGGGTATTTCCGCATGAAAGAAGCAACGCCGAATAGCCAATACAATGTCGCGCGGCCCGGTAGCCTGCCGGTCAGGATTGCGACACACCAACGCCGCGTGATGTATCGGGAATTCATCGAGCGGTCGGGCGTGAAAGACGAGGATAGGATTCTCGACGTCGGCGTAACCTCCGACCAGACCTACACGTCCTCGAACTATTTCGAGGCCTGGTATCCGCACAAGGCGCGGATTACCGCCTGCGGTATCGACGACGCTTCGTTTCTCGAGGTCCTCTATCCAGGCCTCACATTCGTGACTGCGAACGGGCTCGATCTGCCCTTCGCCGACGATGCGTTCGATGTCGTTCATTCCTCGGCTGTGCTCGAACACGTCGGCTCATTCGCCAATCAGGTGCGGCTGATCCAGGAATGCGCCCGTGTGGCCCGCCGACACATTTTCCTGACGACGCCGAACCGGTGGTTCCCTGTCGAATTCCACACGGTCTTGCCTCTGGTGCACTGGCTGCCGAAACCCGCCTTTCGGGCGCTGATGCGGCAGACCGGCCGCGGGTTCTTCGCCGACGAAGCCAATCTCAACCTCATGAGCTCCGCAGAACTCAGCCAAGCCGCGACACAGGCGCTGCGCGGTACGGGCTTCACGCCGGTCGTGGCGACGGTCGCTTTGGGAGGCTGGCCCAGCAACCTGCTGCTCGTCGCAGAACGGCGTGCGACGGCGTCATGACCGACACGAACGGGCGGCTGATGGCACGACGCCAGAAAGACCGGCGAACCATATGGCCAAGTGTTGGCGCACAGCGTGGCAGGACCACTGCGGACCGGCCGTGGCGGGAGTAGGCGCGTGACGCTGACCTTATTTCCTCCCGACCGCGCGACCTCGCTGCCCTGGTCGAAGCGAAGCTGGACCATCCTGATCCTGCTCCTTGCCGTCTATGTCACGCTCGTCGGACATCGTCCCATCCCGACTCAGCCGGGCGCCATCGAGGATGACCAACTCTTCATCCGGCTCGCGCTCGAACTCGCCTCGGGACGGTGGCTCGGGCCGTACGACCACTTGACGCTGGTCAAGGGGATCGGGTTTCCGGCCTTCCTGTCGCTCAACTACCTCTTGGGTCTGCCCGTCAACCTGTCGCTGTGCATCGGCTATGGCCTCGCCTGCGCCTATCTGGCCTCCGTCCTCAAACCGCTGGTGAGATCGCAGATCGGGGCCCTGATCCTCTTCGCTTTGTTGCTGTTCCTGCCGCCCCTCGCAGCGCCGGCGGCGGCGCGGATCGACCGGGACTTCTTCTGTACGGCTCTGACCGTGGCTTTGGTCGCCGGCGCCATCAATCTGGCGATGACTCACGTCTGGCCGCGCTGGCGCCCAGGGGCAGTCCTGCTTGTCGGCGGCTTCGGTGCCTGGTTCTGGATGACGCGCGAAGAGGGTGTTTGGCTTCTACCGACACTGGCCCTGATCACGCTGCTGGGTTGGCGCCTCGCGGGTTTTTCCGCTCGCTGGCTCTTGGAACCCGGGCTCGCCGTCGTGGTCGCGCTCCTCATGATCTGCGGCGTCGGTCTTACCAATCGCCTCATCTACGGACGGTTCGTCATCACCGAGATGAACTCGGCCCCGTTCCAATCCGCGATGGTGGCGCTCGAAAGAGCGTCGTACCCGGAGTGGACCGCCTATGTCCCAGTGCCATTGGCCGCGCGCCAGAAGATCTACGCCCAGAGCGCGACCTTCGCACGGCTGAAACCCTACCTCGATCCACCCGGCGGACGCACCGTATGGACGGGCGCCGGCTGCGATGACCTTCCCACCAGTTGCGACGACATCGCCGGGGGATGGTTTGTCTGGGCGCTGCGCGACGCCGCCGCTCAAATCGGCGTGATGTCGAATCCGAGGTCCGCAGCAACATTCTTCAGCGCGATCGAGACCGAAGTCGCGGACGCCTGTCGGGAGAAGCGCCTCGAATGCGCCCGTTGGCTACCGCCGCTCGTCCCGCCCTTCACCCGGGATCAGGTTCGGAAATTCCCGCGGCACCTGAGGGCCGCTCTTTCCATGGCGACCCTGGCCGACGAGGTGAACCCCTCTTACGCACCGATCGACAGTCTCTCCCGGCTCGAATTGCAAGGCTCCGAACTGCTCGCCGTTCCCGAGCATGGTCCAGGTCAGATGATCGTCGTTCGCGGACACGCCGAGGTGACCGGCACCGAGCCGCCCTTCTGGCGCGCCGGCTCGACGCAGATCCTGCACACCGATTGGAACGTCGGCCTGCCCGTGGCTGATCCGTCAAAGCCCCGAACCGCAACGTTCGAGCTGACCTTGGCTTGCCTGTTCGAGCCTTGCGTTCTGGGCGTTGGCAATTCGACAGACACGGCGGTCGTTGTTCCGGTTCAGGAGCTTCGGGGGCACCCGGTCGCGGTCGACGGGCGCGGCAGCGTGATCTTCGAGACCGTCAACGTCACTCCTCGGACCCTGCGCTCGCAAGCGGGTGCTGCATTCATGAATGCGCTTCCGACGCTGAACGTCGGGTACCACGACATCGTTCTCCTGGGCAGCCTGAGCCTCCTGGCCAGCGTCGTGGCCAGCATCGTCCGGCGTAAGGCTTCGACGTTGCTCCTGCTCATCGTCTCATTGATGGTCGGGGCTGCGGCCCGGGCTTTCCTTCTTGCGTTGGTGGACGCTACGTCGTTCCAGGCGGTCGACTACGGCTACATGTTGCCCTTGCTCCCGCTCAGCCTCGCTGCCGCTTACTTGTCGACGGCTGAATGTCTCATGATGGGCATGAGCTGGACGAAGCGGCGCAGATTGCGCCGAGACATGGCGGCCTATTCGCATCGGTGATGATGTTTCATGGTCTCTTCCCAATTCCTATCAAGGTCGCGCCCAGACGCGATGCGGTATTATTCGATAAGGAGCGTATTCGGCGGCGCGCTGATCTTCGCGTTGTTGACGGCGATCCTGGTGCTTCGCGAGCACGTGCTGCTGCCGGGCTATGACGAATGGGACACCGTGGCCGAATTTCAGGCCTTGCTTGCCGGCCAATTTGGCTTCCTGGACCTCTTCAATCAGCACAACGAACATCGCCTGTTCTTCCCACGGCTGATCTTCTTTGCGGATTTCCTGGCATTCGAGGGACGGGGCTATCTGAGCGTCGCGGCGACGCTGCTGACCCAGGCCGCCCATGCCTTGCTCCTGAT
>JAYVMK010000470.1:0-11832 GCA_043758995.1 Lichenibacterium sp.
CGCCCCGCGCCCTGGAGGGAATTCAGGAGCGCCACGAGGTAGTTCGAAGGCGAGCCGCTATAGCCGATCAGGCGGTGCTTGCCGAGATCGTCGAGTGTCTTCGGCTGGCCGTGGCGCTTCAGATAACTGGGCGACGCATAGGCGTGATAATGCACGGTGAAGAGCCGGCGCCGGATGAGATCCGGCTGCGTCGGCTCGCGCAGGCGAAGACCGATATCGGCTTCGCGCATACCGAGATCCAACTCCTCGTCGGTCAGGATGACGTGGAGCTTGATGTCGGGATAGAGGTCGAGGAACTCGCCGAGGCGTGGCGAGAGCCAACTCGTGCCGAGCGCGAAGGTCGTGGTGATGCGCAATTCACCGTGCGGCTTTTCGCGGCTGTCGGTGAGGTGGCTGCGCACCGCATCGAGCTTCAGCATCACGTCCTGAACAGTGCGGAACAGGAGTTCACCCTGTTCGGTCAAGATCAAGCCACGGGCGTGACGGTGAAAGAGCGGCGTTTCGAGTTCCGTCTCGAGGGCGCTGATCTGGCGGCTGACCGCGGATTGGCTGAGATTGAGAACCTGTCCCGCATGGGTGAAAGACCCGGCATCGGCGGCCGCCTGAAAAACCCGCAACTTATCCCAATCCACCGTCGCCTCCCGGATGGCCCCGTCCCCCATTGTCGGGCGGCACCAGGGTGCCGCCAAGGGTGATGGCAGGGGTCCCACTATCCACGGAACTTCGGACAGGCGCCATCGCTAAAGACGATTTCGGACGATCCCTTACTCGTAGGCGCCGATCATCATGGGCTCGCGCTCTTCCTCGGCCCGGATTTCGGGGTCGGCGCCATGCTCGGCCAGGAACTTCTCGACCTCCAGCGCCGCCATGCAGCCCATGCCGGCCGCCGTCACGGCTTGGCGGTAGATCTTGTCCTTGACGTCGCCGGCCGCGAAAATGCCGGGGATCGAAGTCGCGGTGCTGTCGGGCCGGGTCAGGATGTAACCTTCGCGGTCCATCGGCACCTTGTCCTGGAACACGGCGGTGGCGGGCGAATGGCCGATCGCCACGAAGACGCCGTCTGTGCCGCGGACGGAGGTCTCGCCCGTCACGGTATCGCGCAGCCGAACGCCGGTGACGCGGGACGGCGTGCCTTCGCCCAGGATCTCGTCGACGGCGTGGTTCCACAGAACCTCGACCTTCGGATGCTTGAAGAGGCGCGTCTGCAGGATTTTCTCGGCGCGGAGATGATCGCGGCGATGCACCAGGGTGACGCGGCTGGCATGATGCGTCAGGTAGAGCGCGTCCTCGACCGCCGTATTGCCGCCGCCCACCACCACGACCTGCTTGTTGCGGAAGAAGGCGCCGTCGCAGACCGCGCAGCCGCTGACGCCCGCGCCCATGAACTTCATCTCGCTCTCGAGCCCGAGCCATTTGGCCTGGGCACCGGTGGCGATGATGACGGTGTCGGCGAGGTAGGTGTCGCCGCCGTCGGTCGCGATGCGGAACGGGCGACGCGACACGTCGATGTCGGTGACGAGGTCGAAGACCAGCCGCGCGCCGGCATGTTCCGCCTGCCGCGCCATGCGGTCGGTCAGGTCGGGGCCCTGGATCGAGATCTCGCCCGGCCAGTTCTCGACATCCGTCGTGATGGTCAGCTGCCCGCCGGGTTGCAGACCCTGGATGACGATCGGGTCGAGCCCGGCGCGCGCCGCATAGACGGCCGTCGTATAGCCGGCCGGGCCGGCACCGATGATCAGCGTCTTGACGGATTGGGTGGAAGGCATGGGGCACCGCGCGACGGGGGAAGAGGCCGGCCGGCGGCCACGATACGCTTGGTATAGGAAGGGGGGCGCAGAGCCGCAAGGATCGCTGCCCGGCCCGGCCAGGGGTCCGCCCTTGCGGCTCCGGCGCGCCGGTCCTAGGTTGCGCGCCGCCGGTGTAGGGCCCTCGGGGGGCGGTTCGCACCATTCTTCCTCACGGCCGCCCCGCGTCGGGCGGCTCGAATGCGAGACAATGTCATGGCTTCCAGCAGCACGGCCCAACCCGCGACCGCGAGTGTCGACGACATCAAGGCCGCGGTGCGGGCCAGCATTGCGGCACGCCAAACCTTCGACAAGCCGTACCGCTACGCCCTGATCAACAACCTGTTCCCGGCCGCCGTGGCGCGGGAATTGACCGACCTGCCGTTCCAGGCCCCGGGTCTCGACGGGGTGTCGGGCAAGCGCGAGCTCCACAACGACAAGCGCCGCTATTTCGATGCCGCCACCAATGCCGAACTTCCCGTGATGGGGCGGATCGCCGAAGCGCTGCAGTCCAGCGATGTAGTGAGCGATTTCGCCCGGGCCTTCGACGCGCCGCTCGACGGCACGTTCCTGCGGCTCGAATATGCCCAGGACATCGACGGTTTCTGGCTCGAGCCCCACACCGATCTCGGCGTGAAGAAGTTCACTTGTCTGATCTACCTCTCGGACGGCCCCGGGCATGAGAAGCTCGGCACCGACATCTATGCCTCGAAGGAGGAGCACTTCGGCTCGCCGCCCTTCACGCCCAATTCGGCGCTGATCTTCGTGCCCGGCGCCGACACCTGGCACGGGTTCGAGAAGCGGCCGATCGAAGGCGTGCGTCGTTCGGTGATCCTGAACTACGTCAGCCAGGACTGGCGTGCCCGCGAGCAGCTCAGCTTCCCCGACGCCCCGGTCCGCGTGGGCTGAGGCAGGATCGGTGGTCTGAAGTGGCGCTTCACGCCACATGACCCTTCCGTCGTCGCTTCGCGACGACACCTTCCCCGGTCCGGGGAAGGATCGCGACTCCCTCACGTGATCCCGCCTCCACCTCCGCGGGCGGCCGGGCGCGCCTCCGCCACCCTGGCGCGATAGCGGCTCGCCCGGTAGGCGCCGATCGGGTCGACGGCGCCGCCGGCCTCGGCTCGCGCCGTGGCCAGGATGGCATCGACGTCGGTGCGGAATCCCGCCTTCAGGGTCTCCGACGCCATGAGCGCGTCGTTGCTGTCCTGATAGGCGTCGAGCGCCGGCCGATCGACCAGCAGCGCCTGCGCATAGGCGCGGCGGATCTCGTCGGCGGTGCGGATCAGGCTCTCGATCGGATCCGTCACGTTATGCGATTGGTCGATCATATAGGCAGGCGCGAAGCCGGGTTTCTCGAGTCCAACGAGCTCGTCGAAAACCAGGAACAGCCGGAACGGGTCGATGGCACCGGCGTCGAGGTCATCGTCGCCATATTTCGAATCGTTGAAGTGGAAGCCGCCGAGCTTGCCCGCATGGGCCAGCCGCGAGACGATCATCTCGATGTTGACGTTGGGCGCATGGTGGCCGAGGTCGACCAGGCAGGCCGCCTTGGGGCCCAGCGCCTGGGCGGCGAGGAGGCTCGTGCCCCAGTCCTGCACCACGGTGGAGTAGAAGGCCGGCTCGTACATCTTGTGTTCGGAGTACAGCCGCCAGTTCTCCGGCAAGGCGGCGTAGATCTCCCCCATGGCGTCGAGATAGCGCTCGAAGGCACGGCCCATATGGCTCTGGCCGGGAAAGTTCGAGCCGTCGCCGATCCAGACCGTGAGCGCCCGCGACCCCAGGGCCGCGCCGATCTCGATACATTCGATGTTGTGTGCCACCGCCTGAGCGCGGACCGCCGGATCGGTGTGGCTCAGCGAGCCGTACCTGTAGGAGTGCCGGTGATCCGGCTCGTCGGGATGGTCCTGAAACGTGTTGGAGTTCATGGCGTCGAAGCCGAGGCCGAGACTCTCCGCCTTGGCGCGGAGCTCGGCGGCGGGCGCCCGATCCCAGGGAATATGCAGCGACACCCGGGGCGTGGCGCGGCCGAGCTGCTGGATGACGGCGCAATCGTCGAGCTTCTGGAAGATGCCGCGCGGCTCTCCTTCGCCCGGGAAACGGGCGAACCGGGTGCCTCCGGTCCCTACACCCCAGGACGGCACCGCGACCGTGAAGGCCGCGACCTTGGCGGTGACATCGGCGATATCGATGCCCCGCCGGGCGAGCCGAGCGCCCAGCGCGTCGTAATCCTCGGCGAGGTCGGCGGCGCGGCTATCGTTGTGGCGCGCGATGAGGTCGGGATCGATGGGCAGGCCGGACATCGGGGGCTCCTCGGACAGCGGGTGCGCCCTTCTCCCGCAGGAGAAGGAAGATCCTCACCGCGTGAAAGACTGGGCATTGCCGGCGTCGACGTTGACGATGTTGCCGGTCGATTTGGCCGAGAGGTCCGAGGCCAGGAAATAGACCGCCTCGGCGATGTCCTCGGGCAGGACCGAGCGTTTGAGCATGGAGCGCTTGCGGTAGTGATCCTCGAGCGCGTCGGGCTCCATGCTGTAGGCCGCGGCGCGTTGCTCGCGCCATTCGCCCGTCCAGATCTTGGAGCCGCGCAGCACGGCGTCGGGATTGACCACGTTGACCCGGATGCCGGCCTCGGCGCCTTCGAGCGCCAGGCAGCGCGCGAGATGGATCTCGGCCGCCTTGGCGGTGCAGTAAGCCGAAGCGTTGGGAGAGGCCGCGAGGCCGTTCTTCGAAGCCACGAACACCACGGCGCCGCCGAGCTTCTGCCGCCGCATCAGCCGGAAAGCCTCGCGCGACACCAGGAAATAGCCCTTGGCGAGGATGTCCATGTTGCGGTCCCACATGGCGACCGTCGTGGTCTCGATCGGCTCCGACGAGGCGATACCGGCGTTGGACACGAGGATGTCGAGGCCGCCGAATTCGGCGACCGCCTCGGAGAACCCTGCCGCGACCGCAACCTCGTCGGTCACGTCGAGCCTCACCGCCCGCACCTGGTCGGCGCCGTAGCGCCGGGCGAACTCAGCCTGGGTCGCCGACAGGGCTTCCGCGTCGATGTCGGCCAGCACCACGCAGGCGCCTTCGGCCATCATCTTGGCCGCTACCGCGCGGCCGATGCCACCGGCGCCGCCCGTCACCAGTCCGACCCGGCCGGCGAGGCTCTTCGGTTTCGGCATGCGCTGCAGCTTGGCTTCCTCGAGCAGCCAATATTCGATGTCGAAGGCCTCCTGTTCGGGCAGGCCGACGTAGCGGTCGACCGCGGCGGCGCCCCGCATCACGTTGATGGCGTTGGCGTAGAATTCGCCCGCGATTCGCGCCGTCGCCTTGTCGCGCGCGAAGGTGATCATGCCGACCCCGGCCACCAGATAGACGACCGCATTGCCGTCGCGCATGGCCGGACTGTCGGCGTGGCGACAGCGATCGTAGTAGGCGGCATAGCCGGCGCGATACTCCGCGATCGCGGCGTCGAGCCCGGCCACGACCTCGTCGAGGTTGGGTGACGCAGGGTCGAAGTCCAGCACCAGGGGGCGGATCTTGGTGCGCAAGAAATGGTCGGGGCAGCTCGTGCCCAGCGCCGCCAGATCCCGCATCGCGTGAGAGTTGACGAAATCCAGCACCGCCGTGCCGTCCTCGAAATGGCCGACCTTGCGCTCCTCGGTGCCGATCCGGGCGCGGATCTCGGGCATCAGCCGCGCCGCGACGGCCCGGCGTTCTTCGGGAGCGAGGCTCATTACCCGGGCGCCACCGAAAGCCGGCATGTCGCGGGTCTGCTCGTCGAACCAGGCGATGGCCTTGTTGATGATGCCGAGCGTCGTCTCGTAGCAGGAGCGGGCGTCGTGCCCCCAGGTGAAGAGCCCGTGGCTCTCCAGCACCACGCCCTTGGCGGAGGGGTTCTCCTGGGCGAATCGCGACAGCATCAGACCGAGCTCGAAGCCGGGACGGCGCCAGGGCAGCCAGCCGATGGCGTCGCCGTAGATGGCCCGCGTAATCTCGCGGCTCTTGCGCGTCGCCGCGATGGCGATCACGGCATCGGGATGCATGTGATCGACATGCGGATAGGGCAGGTAGGCGTGGAGCGGCGTGTCGATCGAGGCGGCGCGGGCTTTCAGAGCGAAGGTGCAATGGGGCAGGTACCCCACCATCTCGTCCTCGTGGTCGGGGCCGCGGTAGATCTCCCGCAGGCTCTCGAGCTTGTCGCGATAGAGCGTGGCGAAGCCGTCGCGTCCCATCGTGCCGATGTCGCCGCCGGAGCCCTTGACCCACAGCACCTCGACGTCGTGGCCGGTCAGAGGGTCGCGTTCCACGACTTTGGCCGAGGTGTTGCCCCCTCCGTAATTGGTGATGCGCTTGTCGGCACCGAGCAGGTTCGACCGGTACAGAAGCCGTCCGGGCTCGTCGAGGCTGGCCGCATGATCCTCGTCCCACCGGTTTAGCAGGCGCCGATTGTCCGGGTCCGCCATTCGATCCTCCCCTGATCGCCCCGACAGTCCGATGGTCGAGGAATTCGTCTTGTTTCTTGCAATTGATCGCAGGATCGATCAACTCTTGTCAATAACGCGCCTGCAGCATCGTGCATTGCGACGCAGCATGATCGTTCCTGATCGAATCTATTGACGGCTTCGCTGTCCGGAGCTTAGGCTCCGAGTCGGAGGAACCGATGCACGAGCGTGAACGCCATCGCATCATCTTGGAGCTGTTGGCCGCGCGCGCCGTCGGCACGGTCACGGATTTTGCCGAAGCGACCGGCGGCTCGGAGGCGACGGTACGGCGCGATCTTACAGCGCTGGCCGGGCAGGGCCGGCTGCGCAAGCTGCGCGGCGGCGCCGAGGCGCTCCAGCCTCCCAATGTGGTGACGCTCGGCGCCCGCGGCGCCGCCATACCGGAACTCGTCGCAAAACGCGCCATCGCCCGCGCCGCCGTGGCGCTCTGCGCCGAGGGCGACGCCATCATCGTCAATGGCGGCACCACGACCTTCCAGATGGTCCATGCGCTCGACCGGCTGAAGCTGCAGGTCCTGACCAATTCCTTTTCGGTGGCGGATCACCTGCTGCGCCACTCGGACTGCACCGTGTTCCTGCCGTCGGGGTCGGTCTATCGCGAGCAGAATATCATCCTCAGCCCCTTCGAGGACGACGGTACCGTGCATTTCCGCGCGCGTCGCATGTTCATGGGCGCCCAGGGCGTCTCGGCCCTCGGCATCATGGAACGGGATGCCCTCATCATCTCGTCCGAGCAGCGGCTGATGCGCCAGGCCGACGAACTGATCCTGCTGGTCGACGCCACGAAATTCCGGGCCCAGTCCTCGATGATTCTGGCGCCCCTGGCGCGCGCCACCCGCATCGTCACCGACAGCCGCATCACCGACGAGGACCGGCGCATGGTGGAATCGGCCGGGATCGACCTCATCGTCGCCGACCCGCTCGGGGCCGGCGATCACCAACGATCCACATCCATCGCTTGAATCCCGTGCGACAGAACGCGGGGGCGATGGAGGGGAAAACACAAGGGAGGAACCAATGACGCTTTTGAGGACCCTGGCCCTGTCGACCGCGCTGGCCGGCGCATTGTTCACGACCGCCGTTTCGGCGGCCGAGATGCGGATCGCCCTCGTGGCGAAATCGCTCGGAAACGGCTTCTTCGAAGCGGCTGACAAGGGCGCCGAGGAGGCCGCGAAACAGCTCGGCGACGTGAAGATCGTCTATACGGGCCCGACCACGACGACCGCCGAAGGGCAGATCGAGGTCATCAACTCGCTGATCTCGCAGAAGGTCGACGCCATCGCGATCTCGGCCAACGACAAGGACGCGGTCGCACCGGCCCTGAAGCGGGCCATGCAGCGCGGCATCAAAGTCATGTCCTGGGATTCCGCCGTGGCCGCCGAAGGTCGCCTGCTGCATCTCAACCCGTCGTCCAATGCGCTGATCGGCAATATGCTCGACAAGCTCGCCGCCGACGCTCTGCCGGGCGGCAAGGGCAAGATCGCCATCCTGTCGGCCACGGTGACCTCGACGAACCAGAACACCTGGATCGGCGAGATGAAGAAGGCGATGGCGGCCTATCCGGGCCTCGATCTCGTGGCCACGGTCTATGGCGACGACCTGTCGGACAAGAGCTACCGCGAGACGCAGGGCCTGTTGCAGACCCATCCCGACGTAAAGGTGATCGTGGCGCCGACCTCGGTCGGCATCGTGGCGGCCGCGCAGGCCGTGAAGGACGCCGGCAAGATCGGCCAAGTCTTCGTGACGGGGCTCGGCCTCCCCTCCGAGATGGCGGGGGCGGTCCACTCCGGCGCCACGAAGAGCTTCGCCATCTGGAACCCGATCGATCTCGGCTATTCGGCCGCCTACTTGGCCTATGACCTCGTCAAGGGCGCCAAGGCCGAGCCCGGGGCGGAACTGCCGATGGGCCGCATGGGCAAGCTGAAGCTCGACGCCGGCGGTGAAGGCGCCATGGCGGACCCCTTCGTCTACGATAGTTCCAACGTCGACCAGTTCGCCAAGGTGTTCTGACGCCGTGACGATGCCCTTCTCCCGGAGGGAGAAGGGCGCCAATCAGCTCGGGAGCGAATGCGTTGTCCTCCGTCCTGCAATTCGTCCCGCCGCGCGAAACGGCGCCACGCGAGGCGGCCTCGGCGCTGGCCGCGCCGCTGCTCGAACTGCGCGGCATTTCCAAACACTTTCCGGGTGTGAAGGCGCTCGACGGTGTCGACCTCGTGCTGCGGCCCGGGCGCGTCACCGCGCTGGTCGGCGAGAACGGAGCCGGCAAGTCGACGCTGGTCAAAATCCTCACCGGCATCGAACAGCCCGATGCCGGCGAAATCCTCATCGGCGGCCGGGCCGTCGCCTTCGCGGATCCCCAGGCGGCTCAGGCGGCTCGCATCACCGCCATCCACCAGGAGACGGTGCTGTTCGACGAGCTGACCGTCGCCGAGAACATCTATCTCGGCCATGCGCCGAAGACCCGCTTCGGACTGATCGACTGGCCGGCGATCCGGGCGCGCTCGGCGGCGCTGCTCTACGGCATCGACGCCCCGATCAAGCCCTCGACGCGGCTGAAGGACCTGTCGATCGCCCAGCGTCACCTCGTCGCCATCGCCCGCGCCCTGTCGGTCGACAGCGAGATCGTCGTGATGGACGAGCCCACCGCGGCTCTGTCCCACAAGGAGGTAGAGGACCTGTTCCGCGTGGTGGCCCGGTTGAAAGGGCAGGGAAAGGCGATCCTGTTCATCTCGCACAAGTTCGAGGAGCTCGATCGCGTGGCCGACGATTTCGCGGTCTTTCGCGACGGTCGCACCGTCGGCGCCGGCCGCATGGACGAGATCGACCACCCGGCGCTGGTCCGCATGATGGTCGGGCGCAGCGTCGACAAGGTCTTTCCCAAGGGGGTCTCCAACATCGGCGCGGCGGTGCTGGAGGTGGCCGGCTACAGCCATCCGACCGAGTTCGACGACATTTCCTTCACGTTGCGCCGGGGCGAAATCCTCGGCGTCTACGGCCTCGTCGGCGCCGGCCGCTCCGAACTCTGCCAGTCGCTGTTCGGTGTCACGGCGCCCTCGCGCGGCAGCGTGGCGATCGAGGGCAGGGCCTTGCGCATCCGCTCGACCGCCGACGCGATCCGCGCCGGCCTCGTCTATGTGCCGGAGGAGCGCGGGCGGCACGGCGCCGTTCTGGCCATGCCGATCGTCGAGAATGCTACGCTCGGCTGCCTCGGCGCCGTCTCGCGCCACGGTTTCCTGCGCGCCGCAGAGGAGTTCCGGCTGGCCCGCCATTATGCCGAGCGGTTCGATCTGCGCGCCGCCTCTCTGTCGCAGCCGGTCGGCACGCTGTCGGGAGGCAACCAGCAGAAGGTCGTCATCGGCAAGTGGCTCGCCACCCAGCCCAAGGTCATCATCCTCGACGAACCCACCAAGGGCATCGACATCGGCTCCAAGGCCGCCGTTCACGCCCTGGTGAGCGAACTCGCCGGGCAGGGGCTCGCCGTGCTGATGGTCTCCTCCGAACTGCCCGAGATCCTCGGCATGGCGGATCGCGTCATGGTGATGCGGGAAGGCCGCATGGTCGGGATCTTCGACCGTGACGGTCTGACCCCCGAACGGCTGGTCGGGGCCGCCACCGGCAATGCGGGAGTGGCGGCGTGAGGGCGCCCATGGCTCCCGCGCCCGCCGACGGGTTCGACCTCGAAGCCCTGCTGGCCCGACGCGAGATCCTGCTCGCCGCCGCCATCCTGGTGCTGCTCGGCACCGTGGCGTCGCGCTTCCCGGCCTTCGTCGGAGCAACGAGCCTCGCCAATGTCTTCAACGACAGCGCCATCCTCATCGTCATGGCGTTGGGTCAGGCGGCCGTGATCCTGACCCGATCCGTCGACCTCTCGGTCGCCGCCAATGTGGCGCTGACCGGCATGTGCGTCGCCCTGCTCGACGTCCACGCTCCCGGCCTGCCGCTCGCCGTCATGGTCGTGGCGGCACTGGCCCTCGGCCTGCTGCTCGGCGCCGTCAACGGGCTCTTGGTCTGGAAGGTCGGTATCCCGCCCATCGTGGTCACGCTCGGAACGCTCACGGTCTATCGCGGGCTCGCCTTCGTGCTCTCGGGCGGCGCCTGGATCAACAGCTTCCAGATGACGCCCGGGTTTCTTGGGGTGCCGCGCTTCGCCATCCTCGGCATGCCGGTCCTGAGCTGGACCGCGGTGCTGCTCATCCTCCTGGCCGGCGTGGTCTTCAGACGCACGGGCGTCGGCCGTGGCTGGTACGCGGTCGGCGGCAATCCCACCGCCGCCGTCTACGCCGGCATCGATCCCGGCCGTGCCCGGTTCCTCGCCTTCTGCTTCTCCGGTACGCTGTCGGGCCTCTGCGGCTACCTCTGGGTGGCACGCTATGCCGTGGCCTATGTCGATGTGGCGTCCGGCTTCGAGCTCGACGTCATCGCGGCCTGCGTGATCGGCGGCGTCTCGATCGCGGGCGGCATCGGCTCGGTCCCGGGCGTCGTGCTGGGCGCCCTGTTCCTCGGCATCATCAAGAACGCGCTACCGGTCGTGAACGTCTCGCCCTTCGCCCAGATGGCGATCTCAGGCGCGGTCATCATCGCCGCCGTGGCCCTCAATGCCCGGGCCGAACGCAAGCGCGGCCGCATCATCCTGCGGCCGCAAACGCTCGCGCCTCGCGCGGCCGGAGCCCGCCCGTGAGCCCCGCCGCCTCTCCCGTTGCGATCGCGCCGCGCAGTCTGCCGGACCGCCTCGTCACGCCGTGGCGTCGCTTCGCCGGCAGTTGGGAAGCCCTGTTGCTGGTCGTGGCGGAGGGGGTTTTCGCCGCCGATGCCGCGGCGTCCCCCTATTTCCTCGACCTCTGGAACCTCAGCGACGCCACCTTCAACTTCACCGAAAAGGCCATCATCGCGCTCGCCATGGCCTTCGTCGTTATGGCCGGAGAGATCGACCTTTCGGTCGGCGGTACGGTGGCGCTAAGCTCCACCGCCATGGGAGCCGCGGCGGCGGCCGGCTATGGCACGCCCGCGCTCGTGCTCGTCGGCCTCGGCGTCGGGGCGAGCTGCGGACTCGTCAACGGACTTCTGGTGGCGCGGCTCGGCCTGCCCTCCATCATGGCGACGGTCGGCACGATGAGCCTCTATCGCGGTCTGAGCTACCTCACCCTCGGGGACGGCGTGTTCAAGGACTATCCCGCCGGTCTCGCCTGGTTCGGCCAGGGTTACGTCTGGCAGATGATCTCCTTCGAATTCGCCTGTTTCCTGGCGCTCGCCGTCGTGGCGGGTGTTGTGCTCCATCGCACGACCTTCGGCCGGGCCGTGCGGGCGATCGGCAACAACGCATTCGCGGCGCGCTTCTCGGGGCTTCGGGTCGAGCGCATTAAGCTGATCCTCTTCGTCTGCACCGGCCTCGCGGCGGGTCTCGCCGCCGTGATGCTCACGGGCCGGCTCGGCTCGACCCGCCCCTCGATCGCGCTCGGTTGGGAGCTCGACGTCGTGACGGTCGTCGTGCTCGGCGGCGTCGACATCCAGGGTGGATCCGGCACGGTGCCGGGGGTCGTCATCGCGGCCTTCGT
>JAYVMK010000471.1:0-8251 GCA_043758995.1 Lichenibacterium sp.
GACGGTTCGCAAACAGCCATCGGAGCTGCGCTCGGCGCGCTGGTTCGGTCCCGCCGACCTCCGCTCCTTCGGCCATCGCTCGCGCGCCATGCAGATGGGCTACGCGCCCGAGGAATGGACCGGCAAGCCGGTCATCGCCATCCTCAACACCTGGTCCGACCTCCAGCCCTGCCACATGCATTTCAAGCAGCGCGTCGACGACGTGAAGCGCGGCATCCTGATGGCGGGCGGCTTCCCGGTGGAGCTGCCGGCCCTGTCCATGTCGGAGAGCTATCTCAAGCCGACTTCGATGCTCTACCGCAACATGCTCGCCATGGAGGCCGAGGAACTGCTGCGCTCCCATCCGATCGACGGTGCCGTGCTGATGGGCGGCTGCGACAAGTCCACGCCCGGCCTGCTCCTCGGCGCCACCTCGATGGACGTGCCGGCGATCTTCCTGCCGGCCGGTCCGATGCTGCGCGGCAACTGGCAGGGCAAGGTGCTGGGATCCGGCTCCGATAGCTGGAAATACTGGGACGAACTGCGCGCCGGCAAGATCACCGACCAGGACTGGCTCGGCGTCGAGGGCGGCATCGCGCGCTCTTACGGCACCTGCATGACGATGGGCACGGCCTCCACCATGACGGCGATCGCGGAAGCGGTCGGCATGGTGCTGCCCGGCGGTTCCTCGATCCCGGCCGCCGACGCCGGCCATATTCGCCTCGCTTCGGAAAGCGGGCGACGCATCGTCGACATGGTCTGGGAGGACCTGACGCCGAGGCGAATCCAGACGCGCGCCGCCTTCGGCAATGCCATCGCGGTCGCCATGGCGATGGGCTGCTCCACCAATGCCATCATTCACCTCATCGCCATGGCGCGCCGCGCCGGCCACGACACTGGCCTCGCGGATTTCGAGCATTACAGCCGCCGCGTGCCCGTCATCGGCAACGTCAGGCCCTCCGGCGACACATACCTCATGGAGGACTTCTTCTACGCTGGCGGGATCCGGGCGCTGATGAACGAGATCCGCGAGCATCTCGATCTCGGCTGCCTCACCGTCACGGGACGCACGCTCGGCGAGAACATCGACGGCGCGAAAGTCTACAATGCCGACGTGATCCGCCCGACCTCGGATCCGATCTATGGCGAAGGCTCGCTGGCGGTGCTGCACGGCAATCTCGCGCCCGACGGCTGCGTCATCAAGCCGGCCGCCATGGACCAGCGCTTCCTGAAGCACTCCGGCCCGGCGCTCGTCTTCGACGATTATCCGAGCCTGAAGAAGGCCATCGACGACGAGGATCTCGACGTCACCGCCGAGACCGTCCTGGTGTTGCGCAATGCCGGGCCGCAGGGCGGTCCGGGCATGCCCGAATGGGGTATGCTGCCCATGCCCAAGAAGCTCCTGAAACAGGGCCACCGCGACATGCTGCGGATGTCGGATGCCCGGATGTCGGGCACCAGCTACGGCGCCTGCGTGCTGCACGTCTCGCCGGAGAGCTTCGTCGGCGGACCGCTCGCCTTGTTGCGTACGGGGGATATCGTCACGCTCGACGTCGATGCGCGCAGCATCCGTATGGAGGTGTCGGACGAGGAACTGGCGGCGAGGCGCGCCGCCTGGGTGCCGCCCGCGCCGCGCTACGAGCGCGGCTACGGCTGGGCTTTCTCCCAGCATATCCAGCAGGCCGACCAGGGCTGCGACTTCGATTTCCTGCGGACCGAGTTCGGCGCCCCCGTGCCCGAGCCGGCGATCTTCTGAGGGCCGATCCCATGCTCAGCGATTCCACACGCGCCAAGCTCAAGACCGTGAGCACCGCCACGCTGGCCTCGACGCTCTACAAGCGCGGGCTGCGCCACCAGATGGTCCAGGACGTGCGCCCGCTCTCCGCGCCCAAGGGCGGCTCCATGGTGGGTGAGGCCTATACGCTTCGCTATGTGCCGGCGCGCGAGGACCTGAACCCGATGAGTGTGTTCCGCGACCCGTCGCATCCGCAGCGTCGCGCCATCGAGGAATGCCCCCCTGGCTGCGTGCTCGTCATGGACAGCCGCAAGGACCCGCGCGCCGCCTCGGCGGGGGGCATCCTGGTGACGCGGCTGATGATGCGCGGCGTCGCCGGGGTGGTGACGGATGGTGGCTTCCGCGACTCGGCCGAGATTGCGGCGCTCGACATTCCCTCGTTCCACGCCAGGGCCTCCGCTCCCACCAACCTGACGCTGCATCAGGCGATCGACCTGCAGGTGCCGATCGGCTGCGGCGACGCTCCGGTGTTTCCCGGAGACGTGGTGGTGGGCGATGACGACGGCGTCATCATCGTGCCGGCCGGGATCGCCGCCGAGATCGCCGACGAGGCTGTGGAGATGACGGCCTACGAGGATTTCGTCATCGAACGCGTGCGGGCCGGAGCCAAGACCATCGGTCTTTACCCGCCGACCGACGAGGCGAACCTCGCCGCCTTCGAGACCTGGCGGACGGCCAACCGCCGCTGAACCGGAGAGGACGATCATGAAGGCAAATGGGATCAGAACCCTCTGGGCCGAAGGCAAGCCGGCCCTCAACGGCTGGCTGTCGATCGGCGACGGTTTCGCGGCCGAGATCGTGGCAGCCCAGGGCTATGATTCCGTCACGATCGACCTGCAGCACGGGATGATCGACGACGGAGCGGCTCTGTCGATGCTGCAGGCCGTGCGGGCGAGCGGTGCCACGCCTTTGGTGCGCGTGCCCTGGCTCGCTCCCGCCGCCGTGATGAAGGCCCTCGACATGGGCGCCCATGGCGTCGTCTGTCCCATGGTGGAAACGTCGGCGCAGGCAGCGGAGCTCGTGTCCTATGTTCGATACCCGCCGCTCGGCGTCCGCAGTTTCGGTCCGACCCGCGCCGCCATCGTCGAAGGGGCGGCCCATGGAGAGACGGCCGACGCGCATGTGCTCTGCTTCGCCATGATCGAGACCGCGCGGGCCCTGGCCGACGTCGACGCGATCGCGGCGACGCCGGGCCTCGACGGCCTTTATATCGGACCCGCCGATCTGACCCTGGGCCTCACCGGCCGGCGGTATCGCACCGGCTTCGATCGCGACGAGCCCGAGATGGTCGAGGCCATCCAGCGCATTCTCGGCGCCGCCCAGCAGGCCGGCATTCGGGCCGCGCTCCATTGCGGCAGCCCGGCCTATGCGGCGAAAGCCGTGGGATGGGGGTTCGACCTCGTCACCCTCCCGAACGACGTCCGCATCCTGGCCCGCGGCGCGGCAGCCGACGTCTCGGAGACGCGAAGCCTGCTTCAGACCCGGACCATCTGACGGGGCGAATCGCCTTGTCTCGTCGCCGTCGAATCGTCCGCAACCATCATCATGGGTGAATGACCACGCCCGCCGCAATCGACCAGTCTTTCAATCGCCGAGCGCTGACGGGCGTGCGGCGCCTGAGAACGATGAAAGAACGACCCGCTACACTGGTTGGAGGTGGTTCATGCCGCGTTTCTATTTCGATATCGTCGATGACGAGCACGCCTTTTTCGATGATTGGGGAGTCGAACTCGCCGATGTCGTCGAAGCAAGCGAGCAGGCCCTGTCGCTGCTTCCCGATGTGGCCCGTGAAGCACTGCCAATTGGAGAGCGGAAGGACATTTCCGTCCTTGTCCGAAGCGATGCTGGTCGGCGCTGTTTTACGGCAGCGCTGCAGATCCGGACCGAGTGAGACGAATCCTCCACTCTTCCGTCGGCTGAGCTCAAGCGACAGGCCAGCCGTCCACAGAACGGCCATTGTCGGAATCATTCATTTGTCGCATCGCACGTAGAGCAAATGTCAATGCGCGTCGTCCAGGTTCGTGTCAGGGCGGAGCTCGCCGAGATTGATGACTGGCGATGATGCCACGGAAGGTCTGCGTTCTGGTCTACGAAGGGAGCGAGCGACATGCCGCGGTACTTCTTCGACACCAGAGACGCTGATGCTTGCACCCAGGATACCATCGGGATGGAGCTGCCCGATGTCGAGACCGCTTGCAAATATGTCGGCACGCTCCTGACTCGGCTCGCCCAGCGGGATCTGCCGAATGGCGAGGTCCGCGCCTTCGAGTGCAGTACGCGAGACGAGGCGGGATCTATCGTCTATCGCGGCGAGATGGTGCATCGCGGAACGCGGTTCTAGATCATTTGCCCGCCTTGGTGCAGCATCTCGGGAGTTCAGTGGCTCGCGGTGTCGGTGTTCTATCGATCCTTCGAGCGCGATCCTGTTCTGATACCGAGACAGGACATCAGCATCGCAAGCGTGAACAGCATGGGCGCCTGTCCCCTTCCCGTGAGTCGCACTGGGCGGTGGACGTCAAAGGTCAGTAAAGCAGGATGGGTTTAGTTGGAACGCCCGGAGTGGAGCCAACACAATGAAGTGGCTTCATATTCGTTGACCGACCCTCACCCCGTACCCCTCTCCACAAGGGTAGGGCGATCGCATATGGTGTTTCGACTGTTCTTGAGGTGCGGAAAGTCTGTCGAAGAGGCTTCGGCACCTCTCCTAATCTGTCGGCCAAAACTGGCGCTCCCCTGTCGAGCAACGAGCCCCGGTTCCCTATGCGATGGCCCTGCCACAAGGGAAAGAGGAGTCGGTCAGCGTCGAACCGCACCGAGAGAGGCTGATCCAGACTGCGATAGAGTGACGTAACTCTCATGCCAGTTGATGCAGACAGGTCGGGCTAAGCTACAACCTCGGCCCGGAACTCCCGATACCCCTTGGCCCTCAGCTCGCACGCCGGGCACGTGCCGCATCCGAAACCCCAGTCGTGACGGTGTGTCCTGTCGCCCTGGTAGCAGGTGTGGGTGTCGTCGCGCACGAGGTCGACGAGTGTCTCACCGCCGAGGCGTTCCGCCAGGCGCCAGGTCTCGGCCTTGTCGATCCACATCAGCGGCGTGTGCAGCACGAAGCGCGCCTCCATGCCGAGGTTGAGGGCGAGCTGCATGGCTTTGACGGTGTCGTCGCGGCAGTCGGGATAGCCCGAATAGTCGGTCTCGCAGACGCCCGTCACGATATGCTTGATGCCGCGACGATAGGCCAGAGCCGCCGCGAAGGTCAGGAACAGCAGGTTGCGGCCGGGCACGAAGCTCGTCGGCAGCCCGTTGTCGCCCATGTGGATCTCGACATCGCGGGTCAGCGCGGTGTCGCTGACCTGACCCAGGACGGCGAGATCGAGAAGGTGATCGGCACCGAGGCGGCCCGCCCAGGCGGGGAACTCCGCGGCGATGCGCATGAGCAGCGGCGCCCGCACGTCGAGTTCGACGCGGTGGCGCTGCCCGTAATCGAAGCCCACGGTCTCGACCGTGCCGAAACGGTCGAGCGCCCAGGCGAGGCAGGTCGTCGAATCCTGCCCGCCCGAGAAGAGGACGATCGCGCGGTCCGCATCCTGTCCGGCCATCAGGCGATCCCCAGAAACTTGTGTGTCTGCAGACCCAGGCGCCAGTGCGGATGGGCCATGCAGTATCGTACCGCGGCCGCAGTATTGGCGGCCTGGTCGGGTCCGTCCATCGGCTGCAGGATGAAATGCGAGAAGCGCAGCTCCGCGAAGCGCTCCGGCAAGGCCGCGGGTTGCGGGAAGACGAGCTTCAGCTCATCGCCGTGCTCGAGAACCAGCGGCGCCGCGCCTTTCGGGCTGACGCAGATCCAGTCGAGGCCCGGCGGCGGCGCGATGGTGCCGTTGGTCTCGACCGCGATCTCGAACCCCCGGTCGTGGAGCGCCCGGATCAGGGTCGGGTCGACCTGGAGGAGGGGCTCCCCGCCGGTCAGCACCACGAGGCGGTTGTCCGGCGCACCCGCCCAGGCGGTCGCGACGGCACCGGCCAGGGCATCGGCCTCGGCGAAACGCCCGCCGCCCGGTCCGTCGAGACCGATGAAGTCGGTGTCGCAGAAGCTGCAGGTAGCCGAGGCGCGTTCGCTCTCACGGCCGCTCCACAGGTTGCAGCCCGCAAAACGGCAGAAGACGGCAGCGCGACCGGCGTGACGGCCTTCACCCTGGAGGGTGTAGAAGATTTCTTTGACGGCATAGGACATGGCTGCCGCCTATATAGGCGACAGCGCCGGCCGGCGCACCTCACGAACCTGCATCACCGCCTTGCGGTGCGGCCGCCGCAGGGTGTCGGCCGTCAGTGCCCCCGGTCGGCAGCCGTCGACGCCTCGCTGTCCCGCGGCTCGAGCCCGGCCTCCACGGCCTCGTCGATCCGCTCGAGCCAGACGAACTCCAGCGCACTCCGCACATCCTCCGGGATGTCATCATAGTCGCGTCGGTTGCGGGCCGGGAGCATCACGCGGGTGATCCCGGCCGCCGCCGCCGCCAGCACCTTCTCCTTGATGCCGCCGACCGGCATGACGAGGCCGCGCAACGAGACCTCGCCTGTCATGGCGGTGTCGTGGCGCACCGGCCGACCGGTCAGCAGCGACACCAGCGCCATGGTCATGGCGACACCGGCCGAAGGCCCGTCCTTCGGTGTGGCGCCCGCCGGTACGTGGACGTGGATATCGGCGCCCTCGAGCGTCTTGGGATCGATACCCAGCGATACCGACCGATTGCGCACGAGGCTCAGCGCGATCTGCGCGGATTCCTTCATGACGTCGCCGAGCTGGCCCGTCAGGGTCAGTCCGCCGCGGCCCTGCGAACGGGTGGCCTCGATGAACAGGATCTCTCCCCCGACAGGCGTCCAGGCGAGACCCGTCGCAACGCCCGGCAGGCCGGTCCGCATCGAGACCTCGCTCTCGTACCGCGTGCCACCGAGGATCTTCACGAGATCGTCGGGCCGCACCACGATATGGGTGTCGGTGCCTTCCGCGATGCGAACCGCGGCATGGCGCAAGACGGCGCCGATCTCCCGTTCGAGGTTTCGCACCCCCGACTCGCGCGTGTAGCTCCCGATGATCGTCCGCAGGGTCTCGTCCGGGAGCTCGACGGTCTCGGCGCTGAGCCCGTTGGCGCGCCTCTGGCGATCCAACAGGTAGCGGCGCGCGATTTCGAGCTTTTCGGCTTGCGTGTAGCCGGCGAGCTGGATGATCTCCATCCGGTCGCGCAACGGGCCGGGAATCGTGTCGAGCATGTTGGCGGTGGCGATGAACACCACGCGCGATAGATCGAAGGGCGTGCCGATGTAATTGTCGCGGAAGGTCGCGTTCTGCTCGGGGTCGAGAACCTCCAGCATGGCGGCCGAGGGATCGCCCTGTACGCCGCGGCCCATCTTGTCGATCTCGTCGAGCATCATCACGCAATTGCGAGCCCCGGCCTTGCGCAGACCCTGGATGATGTTGCCCGGCAGCGCCCCGATATAGGTCGAGCGGTGGCCGCGGATCTCCGCCTCGTCGTGCACGCCGCCGAGGCTCACGCGCACGAAGGGCCGGCCCATGGCGCGGGCGATCGACTGACCGAGCGACGTCTTGCCCACACCGGGCGGGCCGGCAAAGCAGAGGATCGGCGCCTTGCCGTTCGGGGCGAGTTTACGCACCGCCAGATACTCGACGATGCGGCTCTTGATCTTGGCGAGGCCGAAATGGTCCTCGTCGAGCACACGCCGCGCTTCGGGCACATCGATGGGGGCTTCCTCGGGCAAGGCCCAGGGCAGTTCCACCATCCAGTCGAGGTGGTTGCGGATCATGCCCGACTCGGGGGAGGCATCCGACGAGCGCTCGTAGCGGCGCAGCTCCTTGCGGGCCGCCTTCTCGGCGTCGAGCGGCATGCCGGCCTTGCCGATCGCATCCGTCAGATCGGCGATCTCCTGGGCGCGGCCGGCATCTCCTTCGCCGAGCTGCTTCTGGATCGCCGCCATCTGCTCGCGCAGAACGGCCTCCTTCTGGCGATCGTCGAAGGTCGCCTTGGTCTGGCGGCCGATCTCGGCCGTCAGCCGCAGCACCTCCAGGCGATGCGCCAGGATGGTGGTCACCTTGTCGAGCCGAGCGACGGGATCGATCGTCTCGATCAGCTCCTGCTTCTTCTCGGCTTCGAAATCGAGATAGGCGGCGACGAGGTCGGTCAGCTGCGAGGGGTTGCTCGAACTCTGCACGGCACCGACGAGATCGGCGGGCGCCTGCGGCAGCAGCTGCAGGGCTTCGAGCGCCATCCGCTTCAGGTTGATGAAGCGCGCCTCGATATCGGACGAGCGCTGTTCGGGCTCGACGACCAGCCGCACGCGGGCCCGCACGAAGGGCTGCTCGTGGAGAAACTCCTCGATCTGGAACCGCGACTCGCCCTGCACCACCACATGGTGCTGCCCATCCGGCGTCGAGATGTAGCGCAACACGTTCGCGACGGTGCCGAA
>JAYVMK010000472.1:0-6778 GCA_043758995.1 Lichenibacterium sp.
CTGGGGCTCAGCCAACGCGAGGAGGTCGGGGCCGAGCTCATCGAGGCGATGCTGCAGATCGAGACGCCCGATCATCTGCCGGCCGACGATCATTACATGCGCTGGCTGAACGAGGCCGAAGGCTACCGCATCCGCACCGTGCCTTTGGCGCTGCCCGACTTCATGAAGACGGAAGCGGTGCTCCGCCTCGAATACGGCCAGGCCTTCGCCAATGCGGCTCCGGCGCGGCTCGAGATCGTGCGGGCCCGGCTCGCCTTCATGTGCAAGCCGGACCATGACGTCGAGGTCTGCGTGGCACTGCAATCGCTATGGGCGCTGGCCCGCGGGCAGGACCTGTGGGACGGGCTCGGCGCGGCGGAGCGCCGGGCGCAGCTCATCGCCATGGCGGACATCTACCACGCCGCCTATCCGAGCCTCAGGCTCTATCTCTACGACCTGCGCGACCTCTATGCCTCGCCCTTCACGGTCTTCGGGCCGAAGCGCGCCGTTCTGTTCCTCGGGCAGGCCTATCTGGTCCTCAACGGCTCCGACCACATCCGCATGTTCTCCCGCCGCTTCGACGACCTTATCCGCCGCGCCGCCGTGCAACCCCACGACGTCGAGCGCACGATCCGGGCGCTGGCCGAGGGGGTGGCGTGAGACGACCGCCGTTGCGCCCGCTCCCTTACACCAGCCCGAACGGCCGCCAGTCGAGCAGCGTCTTCAGGCGCAGCGCCAGGGCCTCGCGCGTCGCCCGATAGGCGGCGAGCACGGTGTCGCGCGAGCCTTCGGTGGCGGTCGGGTCGGCGGTCGGGCAGTAGACGACCTCGACCGGCATGGCGCGGGTATATTCGAGCGCGCGGTGATGCGCCTCGGGCGACAGCGTGACGATCATGTCGAAATTGTCGTCCTCGAGATCCTCGAAGCGCCGCGGCTTGTGGCGGACCGTGTCGAGGCCGACCTCGTCCATTACGGCGTCGACGAAGGGATCGTGCGTGCCCGGCCGTACCCCGGCCGACTGGATGTAGATGGAGCGGCCGACGAGTTGCTTCGCCAAGGTCTCCGCCATGACGGAACGCACCGCATTCTCCGAACAGGCGAAGAGGATCGATTGCGGCTTCACCCGCGGCGCGCCGGGCGGGCGATCGTCCCCGGGGGTGAGCTCCGAACTCATCCCTTGTAGTGCAGCGCTGTCATCAGGGTGAAGAGGCGCCGCAGCGTATTGGCATCCGCCTCGATCTTGCCGGCGAGCCGCTCGCCGAGCAGAGCCGCACCCTCGTCGTGGAGCCCGCGCCGGCCCATGTCGATCGCCTCGATGCGGCTCGGAGAGGCGGTGCGGATCGCCTGATAGTAGCTGTCGCAGAGCATCATGTAGTCCTTCAGCACCGAGCGGAAGGGCTGCAGCGACAGGAGGTGGGCCATGAGCGGGACCCCGGCGGCGTCGCTGACCGATAGCGCCAGCTTGCCCTCCTGCAGCCCGACGGCGAGGTGGAACGGCCCCGCATCGTCCCGCCCGCAGAGGCCGAAGGAATTCTCCTCGACCAGGTCGTAGATGGCGATGCGGCGCTCGTGCTCCTGGTCGGGGTTGCCCCGGCCGATCGAGACTTCGTCGAGCGTGACGGCGACGAGGCGCCTCTGATCCCCGCCCTCCGCCATCGGCGCCCTAGCCTTCCAGTCGCATCGCCACCGAGCGGGCATGGGCGTCGAGGCCCTCGGCCTCGCCGAGCGCGACGGCAGCCGGCCCCAGCGCCCGCAGCGACGCCGCATCGCACTTCAGCACCGAGGTGCGCTTCATGAAGTCGAGCACGCCGAGGCCGGAGGCGAAGCGGGCCGAGCGCGCCGTCGGCAGCACATGGTTCGAGCCCCCCACGTAATCGCCGATGGCCTCGGGCGTGTGGGGCCCAAGGAAGATGGCGCCGGCGTCGCGGATCCGGCGCGACAGCGCGTCGCCGTCGCGCGCCGCGATCTCGAGATGTTCCGGCGCCAGCCGGTCGACCAGCGGCACCGCTTCGGCGAGCGATGACACCGTGATGATGGCGCCGTAGTCGCGCCAGGAGGCGCCCGCGATGGCGCGCCGCGGCAGGGTCTCGAGTTGCCGCTCGACCGCCGCCGCCACGGCCTCGGCGAGGCCCACGTCGTCGGTGACGAGGATCGATTGCGCCACGGCATCGTGTTCGGCCTGGGCCAGGAGATCGGCCGCCACATGCTCCGGATCGGCGGAGGAATCCGCCATGACGACGACCTCCGACGGGCCGGCGATCATGTCGATGCCGACCTGGCCGAAGACCCGCCGCTTGGCGGCCGCCACATAGGCATTGCCGGGGCCGACGATCTTCGACACCGGCGCGATCGTCTCGGTGCCATAGGCCAGGGCCGCCACCGCCTGGGCGCCCCCGACGCGATAGATCTCGTCGACGCCCGCGAGTTCGGCCGCCGCCAGCACCAGCGGGTTCAGGATGCCGTCGGGCGTCGGCACCACGATGACGACGCGCTCGCAACCCGCCACCTTGGCGGGGATGGCGTTCATCAGCACCGACGACGGATAGGCGGCGGTGCCGCCCGGCACGTAGAGCCCGACGGCGCGGATCGCGGTCCAGCGCCAGCCGAGTTCGACACCGAGCGCGTCGGTCCAGAACTGATCCTGCGGCCTCTGCCGCTCGTGGAAGGCCAGGATGCGGTCGCGCGCCAGTTTCAGCGCGTCGAGGGTCTTGGGCGGCACGGCCGCGGCCGCGGCGGCGATCTCGTCGCGCGAGATGCGAAGGCCGAGGGTTTTGAGATCGACCCGGTCGAATTTTTGCGACAGGTCGACGAGGGCGGCGTCGCCGCGCGCCCGGACGTCGGCGATGATGGCGGCGACCGCGTCGTCGACATCCTGCGACACCTCCCGCTTGGCGCCGAGGAGGGCCCGGAAGTCGCGTTCAAAGGTGCTGGCGGTGGCGTCGAGCCGCGTGAAGGTCTGCATGGAGATGAGATAGAGCGTCGGGGCACGGGGGTCAAAAGGAGCCGAAGGCGCGACCGACGCCCAGGATCCCACTTATGTTCAGGCAGGCCGACAGAGACGTTGGGGGGCAAGACGACGCGAAACGGCGCGGGTGGCCACTCGCGCCGTTTTTTTGCTGGCTGCCGCTCTCAGCGGTAGCGTGGATTTGTATAGCCGAGTTGGATGACCCGCAGGCCCTCCTGACTGTCGCGCGACGGGGGGCCTTTATCGACGCTCGAGAACACCTGCTTGGCCGAGTCCCAATCACCCTTGTGGTACAAAGCCCAGCCGCGGATGAGCGAGAGGCCGCGAGGCTCCGTCCCCTTTTGCCGACGCTGCTCCAGCCTGGCGATGGCCGTGTCGTACTGGCCGGCATCGTAGAGTTTGACGATGTCGTCGGCGCTCTTGTCCCATTGCCCGCTCGAATCCGTCGTCGATCCCGCGTGGGGCCTGACGGCCGCCACGTGGCGGACGGTCCGCCCGTGAGGAGCCTCCCTGGCGATGCGTGTACGGCGAGCCACAACGGGGCGAGAGCGCATGAGCGACTCCAGTTCGGCGATGCGAGGATAAGTGCTCCGATATTGGGCGATCCGCGCCGCATAGTCGGCGTCGTGATGGAGCCGGCGCGCCGTTACCACGAGTCCGATCGCTGCTGATTCGTTGCTCTGCCAATCCGCGGATTTATGGAACCAGGCTTCAGCACCCGAAAGGTCGTTGCGGCGATAGGCGTGCCAGCCCAGCGCCTGGGCTCCGTCGGCCGACTTGGCGTCGACCACGGCCTTGGTGAGGGCTGCCAGGGCGTCCGCTGCCGGCTCTCCAGACTTCGGGTCGCTCAGGGCCGCCGACTGAATCTCGACCATCAGCTTCCGGTTGGCCGGGTCGAGGTCAGCATATTGCAGGGCCAGCCTGCTCGCCGCGTCGAGATCCCCGCCGTCGCGAACCGCCAGCACCAAGCCCTCGGCGGCCTTGGCGTTCGGGACTTCGCGAAGCGCTGTCCTGAACCAGGTCTGCGCGCCGGTGAAGTCCTTGCGAGACCGGGCATACCAGCCGAGGAGTTGCGCGTCGGCCGCGCCGTCTGGTGTCGCGGCGTTGCGGGCCACGGCCGCGATCTCGCCATCGGTCGGCAGGATTGCCGAGACGCCGGATGCCGCGTCGCCGATCTTGCGCCGCAGGAGGTCGAGATGGATCTGGTCGAACTCGCCGCGGCCGTCGGGACGGCGCTGTCCCATGGCGATCAACTCGTCGAGGTCCTCGGGCGCCGTCAAGACGAGGCTGGCCTTCTGGACGGTCGCCAAACGCGCCTCTGGCTGCTCGCAGGTCGACAGGGTGTAATGGTAGGCGTCGCGCCCTTGCCTCTGCTCACCGGTCCGGACGAGGGCTTCCGCGGTTCGCCAGAGCGCATCGAGGTCGCCGCAGGTGAGCAGCATCTTGTTGCCCGATGCGATCTCGACGACATGGGCCCAGTTGCTGCTGTCCGAAGCCGCCACGAGATCGTCATGGGCCTGGGCGAGCGTCAGCTTGTCTCTGAGATCGCTCGATGGCTGCCAATCGGGTTTCGCCTGACGAATCTCGTCCATCTTGGCCCTGATGCCGGCGAGGTCGTGCTTGCCGAACAGATCCCATAAAGGCTGCTCCTCGGGGCCACCCTGGACGCCGGAGAACAGATCTTCCGGTGGTTCCCAGTCCGGGTTCTTCGCCCTTAAAAGCCGGATCTCGGCGGAGACGCGGCCGAGATCGTTCTGTGCCGCGAAGTAACGCAAGGCGCTGAGATCGACCGGAGCGGGTCGCTCGGTATCCGAAGCAGCCGTCGGCGCGGTGGCATGCGGCTTCGGCAGGTCAAGGGCGAAGGGCGCCGGCCTCACCGACCCATTGCGCGACAGTGCCGGCGTCGGCCGCGAGACGGTCAGATCCCCTGGCCTCTCGATGCTGTTGGACAAGAATAACGGTGAAGGGTCCGGCTTCGGCTGCGATGCTTGACCGGTTTGTGAGCGCACCGCGGTCGTTGCCACGGCAATACCGAAGATCAGGACGACACTGCGTTTCAGAAACATTGTGGAAATCTTTCTTGAATGGCCAAAATAGACAGAAGACGAAGTGATTCCGGGTAGTACAGTTCGTCGCGCGATGACATCAGGTCGGCGGGAAGTCGCGCGCCAGCGATGGCGCACTTCGTCAATGCAGTCACCATACGGTAACCCGACCCGCCCATGACTTCTCGGGCCGTGCCGGTCTTCAGATCGATTACGGCCGGTGCGAGTTGCGCGAAGGGCGTCAGCACTGACGCATCGAGATGTGGGTCCCAGGCAAGGTAGAGCGGGATTCGGATCGCGTCGTAGCCGAAGTCGGCCGGAAAATTCTGCGCGGGAGCGGGATGGCCGGCTGCCATTCCGATCCAGTTCGACGGCAGTCCGGCTGGCCCGAACCGGCTGGCCTGGATCAACTCGAGGCCGCGCTGGCGCAAACGGGTCCAATCGGCCTCGGGCACGAGTTCCGCCAATTCCGGAAAGGCGGGGAAGACCCAGTAGGACAAGTTGACCACCGGGCCGTCCGGCTGCGACTTGGCATCAAACCCTGCCTGACCAGGCAGAAGCAGCGGTCCGGTTGTACCGTTGATCAGGACCTTCTCGGCGACCGCCTTGGCGATCCGGCGAGCCGCGACGGAATAGTCGGCGCGCGAGAACGTTTTCGCCGCCCGACCGAGCGCCCAGGCGACGAGAATATCGCCGTCGGTCGCATTGTTGACGTCGGCGAGCGCCTTCTTGTTCGGCGCCCACTCCCACGCCAGAAGGGCGTCCGGGCGCTTCTGCAGATTTTCGGCCGTCCATCGCCAGATCGTAGCGAAGGAGGTTTGGTCGCCTGCGGCCTCGGCGAGAAGCAGAGCGTAGCCCTGGCCCTCGCTGTGCGAGACGCCAGCGTTGGCATTGTCGATGACGCGACCTTCGGTCGAGACGAAACGAGCCTTGTAGTCGTCCCATTCGCGCCGGAACCAGCCGCGCGAGGCATCCGCGACGAGATCCGAGGTCCGAGTGGTGGCACTCCGATCCGGCGCGCCAGGATCGGAGCCGATGGGCAACGCCTGGGCGCTTCCCACGAAGAGGGAGGTCGCGAGGAGCGCACTCATGACGGGCGGGAGTCGCAGCTTCACTTGGGGCCGGCCCGGTTGATCAGGGCATGGGTCGAGAGGCCGAGGAGGCTCATTAACAGGACGAGCAGGGCGAGGCTCAGGACGATATGACTGGAGACGATCCCGCCGAGAATGGGCCGGACGTCCGAGAGGTCGACAGAGCGCGGAACGACATAGGCCACTTTTGCGGGCTGGGCTGCCGAGAGGAGACCGTTGTCGAGGTCGAGACTCACAGCGTGTCCCTGGAGGTCCTGCCAGTGGCCATCCGAAACGAGGCGGGTGAGGCCGGCGGTTACCACGGCCTCATCCGCTCCGGTGAACACCAGCCACTGCGCGGAATCGGAGGTGAAGCGCGGTAGGTCAACGCCCGCCATGGAAGCATCGCGAGAGTGGGGCTCGAGCGCCGCCACCAGCAGCGAATGCGACGAGAAAGGCACGTCCTCCGACGCGACGTCCCCCCCGAAGAAGAAGCCCTGGCGCTTGATGAGGCTCTGGGCTGAGGCGAGGAGCATCCGGCTCCTCGGCCCCAGGTCGACCGGCGCCGCTATGGACGGGTGCTGGCCGTCCACGAGCACGCGGGCGTGCAGGTCATCCGACAGGTCGACGGGCAGAGCGCTGATGGGCGCCACGACGATACCCGGGGGCTCTTCGGATCGAGGTGCCCCGAGGTGGACGATGACCGGGTCGGCGGTGCC
>JAYVMK010000473.1:0-5761 GCA_043758995.1 Lichenibacterium sp.
TCGCGCGCTCGCCCGTGAGCTTCAGGCGGATCCAGTCCTTGGGCAGCAGAAGGTGGCGGGCACGGTCGAGTGTCGCGGGCTCGTGGGTGCGGAGCCAGGCGAGGATGGGCGCCGTGAAGCCCGGCATGGGCCGCACGCCCGCAAGAGGGATGAGCTGCGGGACGCCCAGCGCGAGGTCTCGCGCCTCGGCGGCGGCGCGGCCGTCGTTCCACAGGATCGCGGAGCGGACAGGGCGCTCGGCCGCGTCGAGGAGCAGGGCGCCGTGCATCTGGCCCGAGAGGCCGATGCCGGCGACGTGGCCCAGGGCGGCAGGTTGCTCGGCCCCGAGGCGATCGAGCCCCGCGGCGACCGCCTCCCACCAGAGATCGGGATCGTCCTCCGACCAGCCGGGGCGGGGCTGGCGCGGCGCGAGCGGCATCTCGACCGAGGCGACCAGTGTCTCAGAGCCTCCGACCAGGACGATCTTGACCGAGGATGTGCCGAGGTCGATGCCGAGATACATGGGGCCACCCTGTTGCCGGCCGATCTGGAGCGTCAGCGCAGCGCGATCGCACCGACCAGACGGCCGTAGTCCGGTTCGCCGCGGTGCGTGGCGCGACGATAGGAGAAAAATCGCGCCTCGTCGGCATAGGTGTCGAGCGCGAGGTCGACGACACGACCGATCCCGGTCCCGCGCAACCGATGGACGATGAAGCCCGGCAGATCGAAATAGTGGTGGCCGGCTTTGGCCGAGGGGGCGAAGAACCCCGCGTAAAACGCGTCGCGCTCGACCACGCGGTCGCGGAACTCGGGGCCGACCTCGTAGGATTCGCAGGCGATCGTGGGGCCGAGGACGGCCGCGATGCCGGAGGGGGTCGCGCCAAGCGACAGCATGGCGGCGACCGTCGATTCGAGGATGCCGAAAACGGCACCCTTCCAGCCGGCGTGACAGGCGCCGACGACGCCGGCTTCCGCGTCGGCCATGAGCACGATCCCGCAATCGGCACCGGTGACGCCGAGCGCCAGACCCGGCGTGCGGGTTGCGAGACCATCGCAGCGCGGGCGATCGGCGTCGCCGAAGGGGGCCGAGATGGCGACGGCATCGGGCGAGTGGATGAGGTGGGGAAGGACGAGATGGTCGGGCGCGACACCGAGCGTTTCCGCCATGCGTCGCCGGTTTTCCATTACGGCGGCGCGGTCGTCACGCGATCCCGTGCCTCCGTTGAGCGAGGCGTAGATGCCGGTCGAGACGCCGCCCTCACGCGTGAAGAAGCCGTGGGCGATGCGCGAAGGATCGAGCGCCGGAGCCGTGATGGGGGCGAGCGTCATGGGACTGTTGCCTCGAAGCCGGGCGGGACGGGCAGATTGGGTGACGCCAGACACAGGGCCTTGAACATTTCGCCCATGCCGGGCCGCTCGGGCGTCCCTACGCCGGTGAGCCGGTCGAGCGCCGCCGCGATGGCGGCGGCCTGATCCGGCGTCGCCCGCCCCGACAGGGCCGAGGCGCGTTCCGCGATGCCGAGAGTGCGCAGAAACCGGCCCTGCGGCACGGGGCCATGGACGACAGCGCCGGCGCTTTCCGCAGCGCGGCGCAGGCCGCCGAAATCCACCTGGACGGAAAGGTCCGCCTCGCCGGGGTCGGCCAGCGGATCGGCGTAGCCGTGACGTTGCAAGGCCTGCAGGGTCTCGGCAAAGGCGGGCTTGGTGTAGCCGTAGTCGATGATCAGTGCGCTTCCGCCGTCGCGCAGGAGACGCTGCGCCAGCGCTTTGGCGATGCCTTGCGCCACGAGCCCGACCTCCAGCACAGCCCCGTCGGGCGCCTCGACGGTCAAGGCCGGCTCGGTCTCGGGCTGGAGACCGAAGGTCAGGGCGTCACCATCCAGCCCGACGAGACGCTGCCGCCAGCCCGCCGGCGTCTTGACGTAATGGCGCACGGGAAGCGCGTCGAAGAACTCGTTGGCGATCATGATCGTCGGGCCCGGCGGGACGGCGTCGAGGTCCTCGTGCCAGGTGAGGGGCCGGCCGCAGTTCGATAAAGTCTCGCGCTGCACCTGCCGCAGGATCGGGCTCGTCTCGACGAGATGAAGGTCGAGCGCCGCCAGAAAGGCCGGCTGCCGACGCGCCACCCGTAGCGCATCGGCGAGCAGCGTGCCGCGGCCGGGACCGAGTTCGACGAGGCGCAGCGTCTCGGGCTGGCCCATGGCGGTCCAGACCGCGACGGCCCAGGCGCCGACGAGTTCACCGAACATCTGGCTGGTCTCGGGCGCGGTGGTGAAATCGCCGGCGGCGCCGAAGGGATCGCGCGTCACGTAGTAGCCGAGCGTGGGATGGCCGAGCGCCAGCGCCATGAAACGATCGACGCCCATGGGGCCGCCGTCGAGGATCAGGGCGCGGATCTCCTCGGCGAGACGCGTCACGCGGTGAGAGCCGGCCGTTGCCGCGGCCGAAGCGCATAGGCGATGAGCGCGAGGCCGATGACCAGCAGCGGCAGGGACAGCAGCATCCCCATCGTGGCGCCGCCGAAGAGGAAACCGAGTTGCGCATCCGGCTGGCGGAAGAATTCCGAGACGATGCGGGCCAGCGCATAGCCGGCGGTGAAGAGACCGGTCGAAAGGCCGGGACGCTTCAGCGCGCCGAGGCGGATCGCGATCGCCAGCACGATGAAGAGCACGATGCCTTCGAGCCCCGCCTCGTAGAGCTGGCTCGGGTGGCGCGGATCCGGGCCGGCGCCCGGGAACACCATGGCCCAGGGCACGTCGGTCTCGCGGCCCCAGAGCTCCGGCTTGATGAAATTGGCGATGCGGCCGAGGAAGAGGCCGATCGGCACCACGGCGGCGACGCCGTCGGCGACCGACAGGAACCCGACCCTGACGCGCCGGGCGAAAATCGCCATGCCGATGGCGGTGCCGACGAGCCCGCCGTGGAACGCCATGCCACCGTTCCAAGCCGCCACGATCTCGAGCGGATGGGCGAGATAATAGGAGGAATTGTAGAACAGCACGTAGCCCAGCCGGCCGCCCAGCACGATGCCGAGCGCCACGTAGACCACGAGGTCGTCGACCGAGACCGGCGTCGGGTGGGGCACGCTGCCCCACAGCCGGTCGGCGGCGCAGAGCCGTTTCATGTAGAACCAGCCGAGAACGATCCCCGCCACATAGGCGAGCGCGTACCAGCGGATCGGGAAGGGGCCGACGTCGACCAGGACGGGGTCAATGACCGGGTAGGGAATGACGAAGAGCATGGCGGCGACATGCCCCGCGGGGTGCGACGGCGTCAAGACGCGGGCGGACCGAAGGCGCGCAGGCGTGCCGCCGGGACCGCGTTCTAAGGCTCAGAAGCAACCTGTGTCAGAGCCGGGCGACGCGCCTGCTCAAGCGGCCAGGGCCGTCTCGACGATCTTCATCCAGTAGCGGATGCCGTGCGGAATGGCGTCGTCGTTGAAGTCGTAGCCGGGGTGGTGGAGGCTGGCGCTGTCGCCGTTGCCGATGAAGGCGAAAGCGCCCGGCTTGGCCTCCAGCATGTAGGAAAAGTCCTCGGCCCCCATCATGGGGTGAATGGCGCCATCGACCTTGTCGGCACCGACCGCCGCGACAGCGGCCGTCTCGGCGCGTTTCGCCTGGACCGTATGGTTGCGCGTCACCGGATAACCCCGCGAGTAGCGGAAGCTTACCGTCGCTCCATGGGCCGCCGCCACGCTCTCGGCGATGGCCTTCAGCCGCGCCTCGGCGAAATCCCGCATTTCGGGCGTGAGGGTGCGAGTGGTCCCGGCGAGCTTGGCGGTCTGGGGAATGGCGTTCTGTGCCGAACCGGCCTGGAACACCGTCACCGACACGACGCAGGTCTCGAACGGGTCGATGTTGCGGGCCACGATGGTCTGCGCCATCGTGACGATGTGAGAGCCGACCAGCACGGGGTCGATCGTCTGATGGGGCATGGCGGCATGGCCGCCGCGCCCCTCGATCTCGATCTCGAACCGGTCCGCCGCCGCCATGATGGGACCGTCCCTCATGGCAAACTGCCCGACCGGCAGTCCCGGCAGGTTGTGCAGGCCATAGACCTCGTCGATACCGAAACGGGTCATAAGCCCGTCGTTGATCATGGCGCGGGCTCCGGCGCCGCCCTCCTCGGCGGGCTGAAACACCACCACGGCCGTCCCGGCGAAATCGCGATGCTCGCAGAGCGCGCGCGCGGCGCCGAGCATCATGGCGGTGTGCCCGTCATGGCCGCAGGCGTGCATCTTGCCCGTCGTCTGAGACCGGTAGGGCAGGTTCGTCTGTTCGGTGATGGGCAAGGCGTCCATGTCGGCACGCAGCCCGACCGTGCGGCCCGGCCCGCGCCGGCCGCGGATGACGCCCACGACCCCGGTTCGGCCGACGCCGGTCGCAACCTCGTCGCAGCCGAAGCTCCGGAGCTTCTCCGCCACCAGCGCGGCCGTGCGGTGCACGTCGTAGAGCGTCTCGGGATGCTGGTGGATGTCGCGTCGCCATGCCTTGGCATCGGCCGCGATGGCCGCCACCCCAGAGCTGATGTCGTCGATCGGCATGTATCCCCCAGAACCCGTCTGAAGGGCGCACCAGACCTGAGGAGCCAGTCCCGGTCAATAACGCGACCCAGGGCCACTCGTCCGACGTCGCCCGTCGCGTCCGATCAGCGAGTGCCGTGGTACGTGTCGTCGAAGACCTGGCGGGAGTTGATGAACCCCTGTTTCAGCGCGGTCCAGGCGGTCTTTCCGGCGCTGGCGAGGCGGGTCAATCGAGCCTGCGCGGCTTCGGCCCTCGCCCGGACGGCGGCGATCCGCGCGTCGATGGCGGCACGCTGCTCCGCGGTGAGGTTTGTCGCGGACGCCTGCAGATCGGTAATCACGCCCTGCCAGTAGGTCTGCTCGGCCCTGATCCGGGCCTCGACGATCGCCTTGCGCTGGGCGACGTCGAGCTTCAGCGAGGCGACGTCGCTGTCCAAGGATTGGTTGAACTGCGTCCAAGGCGCCGTCAGGGCGGAGCGCACAGCGGCCAATTGCGCCGCCGTCATCTGCCGGCCCTGGGCCACGACACCGTCGACTTCCTTCCGATACGTGTCGCGGACCGCCTTCATGGACGTGACGGCGTCCTGCGCCTTCTGCTTGGCGGCGCCGTTCAGCTTGTCGGCATCCTCCTGGAGCACCGTGATCGTGGCGTCGATCTCGGCCAGACGCTCCTGCGCCTGGGCGATCGCCGCGTGAGCCCCGGTCGGGTCGGCCTCGGTCACCGCTGTCGCGGGCGCCGGAGCCGCTGGCGGTGCCGCCAGGACGGCCGCGGGAGCGAGAGCAACGACGACGGCTGCGAGGGCAAGAGCGCGGGGTGACATGGGCATAATCCTTCCGGCAAGCGGCGATGTGGCGCCGAACGGCGCCACGCCTATGCTTTCTTCAACGCCTGAGCGGGGGGCTCGTTGCCTTCTTTGCCGCAGGCAGGCGGGATCGAGTGGTGGATTGCCTGCGATGCGACGCCGGCAGCCGGACGGGCCTCCGCCGTCCCAGGACTGCCAACCCCGTTGGCCCACCGGCTCATGATGCGCTAAGGGTGCCCGTCACGGGGTGCGCGGCGCCCCGCTTCCGTTTGCGCATCCCCCCGGATCCCCGGCGGGTCCCGAGGAGCTTCATGGCGAACCCCCCGACGGCCTCTCAGGACGAGGGCGGCCGGTCCTTCCCGCTGATCCGCCGCCTTCTGGCCGAACATGCGGTCGCCCATGCCGGCAGCTACGCGGCGGCGCTGGCCCTGATGGCCGTCAGCGCGGCCGCCTCGGT
>JAYVMK010000474.1:0-7705 GCA_043758995.1 Lichenibacterium sp.
TCCGCTTCCTTGCGGGCCTGCGCCACGATGGCGGCAGCCTCGGCTTCGGCGGCGGCGGCCTTGCGCTTGAAACTGTCGAGAACGGCGGCCGCCTCGTCATGCAGGCGTTTGGCCTGGGCGAGTTCGTCCGCCACCTTGCGGGCGCGATCGTCGAGCGCCGCACCGAGTTTGCCGTGAATACCGAGATAGGCAAGGAGGCCGACGAAGACGACGAAGCCGGCTGCGACCCATAATTCAGCGTTCATAGGAGGCTCCTCAGGCGGTCTTGGCGGCGGATAGCGCAGCGTCGATCGCCTGCGGATCGGCGGATTTGCCGGTCAGGTGCTCGACGATGGCGGCGGCGGCATCGCGCGCGATGCCTTCGACGCTGCCCATGGCGCGGGTCTTGGTCTCGGAGATCTGCTGCTCGGCCGTGGCCATCTTGGCGTTGAGGTCGGCCTCGAGCGCATGGCGCTTGGCCTCGTCGGCGGCGAGCAACTCCTGGTGTGTCTGCTGGGCGAGGGCCTGGGCACCGGCTTTGGCATCGGCGAGCTTGGCGTCATACGCGGCACCGGCCGCGGTGGCCTGCTGCTGCATTCGGGACGCATCGGCAAGGTCGCCTTCGATGCGGCTGCGGCGGTTCTCGAGGATGGCGGCGACCCGGGGCAGGGCGATGCGCGACATCAGCAGGTAGAGCAGACCGAAGACGATCGCGAGACAGACGACCTGGGACAGAAAGGTCGAACTCTCGAAAGGCGGAAACACGGCCGCCGTCGGTGCCAGGTCGGAGGCGTTGGCGAGGTTCTGTTCAGCGACGGCCATAACGGTTCCAGGATGAAGGCAACGGCGGGACCGGCTTCGCGCCGGAATACGTCTCGGTCGGGCCGAGCGCGAAGCGCCGCGGGAGCGATCCCCCGCGGCGCCGTCGGATCAGCTGACGACGAACAGGAGCAGGATCGCCACCAGGAAGGCGAAGATGCCGAGACCTTCGGCGAGCGCCGCGCCGATGAAGGCGCGGCCGAACTGGCCGTCGGCCGCCGACGGGTTGCGCAAGGCGCCCGACAGGAAGTTGCCGAAGATGGTGCCGACGCCGATGGCGGCGGCGCCCATGCCGATGGCGGCAAGGCCGGCGCCGATATATTTGGCGGCGCTGACGTAGGCGACGGCGAGGTGCTGGGCCGAGGTGGGATCCATGATGTGCTCCGGTTCTTTCAGATGTCGGGCGACGTTTGTTGTTGGGTAATTATCAGTGGCCCGGATGGATTGCGTCGTTCAGGTAGACGCAAGTCAGGATGGCGAACACGTAGGCCTGGAGGGCGGCTACGAGCAGCTCGAAGGCGGTCAGCAGGATGATGCCGACGAAGGGCAGGGGCGCGATCAGCGCGGCGGCGGTGCCGGAGCCGAGCAGCAGCACGATGAAGCCGCCGAACACCTTCAGCGTGATGTGGCCGGCCAGCATGTTGGCGAAGAGCCGCACGCTGAGAGAGATCGGCCGCGACAGGAACGAGATGATCTCGATCAGCACGATGAAGGGCAGGATCGCCGGCGCGACGCCCGACGGCGCGAACAGGCCAAGGAAATGGGTGCCGTGGCGGTAGAGCCCGTAGCCGATGACGACCAGCATCACCAGGGCGGCGAGCGCGAAGGTGACGATGATCTGGCTGGTGACCGTGTAGGAGAACGGCAGCAGGCCGAGCAGGTTGGCGAAGAGCACGAACATGAACAGGCTGAACACGAAGGGGAAGAAGCGCATCCCCTCATTGCCGGCCGTGCTCCGGACCGTATCGGCGACGAATTCGTAGCTCATCTCCGCCGCCGCCTGCATGCGGCCGGGCACCAGCGAGCGCCGCGACGTTCCGTAGATCATCAGCAGCGACACCAGCGCCAGGATGATGAACATCAGGAGCGAGGCATTGGTGAAAAAGAAAGCGGATACGGGGCTATGCGCCGCCGAGACCAGCGGCGAGACGACGAACTGTTCGATCGGGTCGATTGCTTTTTCAGCCACGTCCAAACCTCTTGCCAACTGACGCCCCTCGCGGAGCGGTCGCATTCCAACATGCGGCCACGGGGCCGAGAATTCCTACCGGCTCGGCCCGCCCGGCCCACCGGGCTGCATGGCGATCCGGTACACGTTCCAGAAGCCCGCGGCGGTGCCGAGACCCAGAAACACGATCAAGGCGGCAGGCGAGGTGCCCAGCCACCGGTCGATCGCCCAACCGATGAACCCTCCCACCAAGACGGCGGCGACGAATTCCGACATGACGCGGAAGCCGAGGCTCATGGCCTGGCCCATGCTGTTCGGCGAGGTGAAGCTACCGGTCGGCTGCCGTGTTTCGGCCGCCTTGCGATGGCTGTCGAGCGCGCCCGACAGTTCCTTCAACCGCGCCCGCAGGATTGCGTCGTCGTGAGGGTCGCCGTTCTGGGGATCCGCCATTCTGGTGTCTCTCCCCGTCGCGGTGGCCCTGTCGTCGCCCTCTGCCTCGCGGCATCGGGACATGTTTCATCGCGAAAAGGGCACGAGCGTGCCCCAATCACGCTGGGCGGGTTCATAGAAACCAGCACCGGGGTGGTGTCAAGAATGGCGAATGCTTGATTCCGAGGCTTTTCGAGCGGGTGCGACCCTGCCGGGCGTCACGCCGGAGCCGCCGGGTGTGATAGCTGGTCGAGGACCGTACCGCGCCGCTTGGCGTGGCCGCTGAGGAATGTTCGCCATGGCCCCGATCGCTCTGCGCCGTGCTCTCGCGGGTTTGATCCTCGCGGTCTCTCTCCCGTCATTCGCCGCGGCGGCGGAGCCCGCGCGCCCCGCCGGAGGCGCGAAGGCGGCCGTGGTGGCGCTGGCGCTTTGGAGCGATCCGGTCTTCGCCTCCGAGGCGCGCGGCGCGGCCGCGGTCCTGGCCAAGCGCTATGGTGGCGGCGGCCCCGTGGTGGTGCGCGCCAACACGCGATCCGCCATGGTCAACGGCGCCGGCGGGATCGCCGCGGCCTTGAGGCTCGCCACCCGTGGCGTCGATCCGGCGCGCGACGTGCTGATCCTGCTGCTGACCTCGCATGGGTCGCCCGACGGCATCGCCGACAAGGGCGGCAACCGCATCGGCCTCCTCCCGCCGGACGATCTGAAGAGCCTGCTCGACGCGAGCCCGTTCCGCCACAAGCTGCTCGTCGTCTCAGCCTGTTTCGCCGGCACCTACACGGCCCTGGCCGGCCCCGACACGCTGGTCATCACGGCAGCCGACAGCACCCACCCCTCCTTCGGCTGCCAGCCCGAGGCGCATTGGACCTATTTCGGCGATGCGCTCTTCAACCAGGCGCTCCGCCACGACGCCTCGCTGACCCAGGCCTTCGCCGACGCCCGCGCCATCGTGGCGGCCCGCGAGGCGGCCCAGGGCTTCGCCCCCTCCAATCCCCAGATGGCGGGCGGCGAGGACGTCCTGCCGCTGCTCGACGGGCCGGCAGGACGCTAGGGTCGGGCTTGAGGTGACCGTGGCGGAAGCGCTGCCGACCGACAGTCGATCGCTGCTGGTCGCGGGAGGCGGTCGTTCAGCTGGTCCGCCGCGCCTGCGGCCTGCCGCTCACGCGTGGCGATCGGCTACTCGCGTTGACGGACACGGTCGCTGGCCTGTCTCGACCACCAGCAAGGGCTGAGTCACAAGCGGCAATCGGCAACTCTGCGCACTAATGAAGAGGAGAGCTTGCTGAGGGGATCAGGATCGTTGATTCAACGCTGAGGGAGTCATCGATATCGAAATCCTTGGCGTCATTGGCCGCCTCGGGACTTTGTATGTAGCGCTGAGCGACCTCACCGGGATCGTCGCCTTCTGCGTAAGAGACCAGCACGAAGGCTCGGTGCGATTCATCGTCCTTCCGGGTCCACACGCCATGCGCCTCGACACCGAACAGGGCAGAATTGTCGAGGTAGCGCGGATCGACCGTAGAAGCATAGATGTCGAGCGCTTCTTTAGAACGTAGCGAATAGACCCGCATTTCGACAGTTCGCATGGGGTTGGCTTCTGGAAACAGAATGGGTCAGGCGCCTAGTCGGGGTGGCAAACTTGCCGCCACCTCGATCAGGTGGAGTGTGGGCTGTCCGCTGTTCCGACGTGACGGGCCAGGGACGGTGGGTCGTGAGGGATCGCCTATGACGGTTGGTGCGGCGGCGGCACCGCACCGATCTGAATGAAGACGTCGAGTGAATTGAGCTCGTCCCAATGCGCTACGAAACGCCCGTCCTCGACTCTCCAGATGTCGATCGAACGCATGACGAAGGGCCTGCCCGTAGCGGGGTAGCCAAGAAGGTTTCCGGTATGGGTCCCCTCGTAACGGTAGCGGCCGACCACGCGGGAGCCATCTGCCGAGACGAAGACGTCCTCTGCCGTGACCTCAAGATCGGGCACACCCGCGACGATGGCCCCAAGGACCTTCTTTGAACCCTCCAGGCCCGGTTCGGCGAAGGCGTTGTGGTTCACATAACTCGGCGCCTTGATCTCGTCGAAGCGCGACATGTCGTGGCTGGACATGATCTCGGCGAATAGAAATCCGAGCCGGGCCAGATCGGTCGATGCTGAGTGAGTCATTGTTTGATCCTGTTCGAGGTGCATTTGAATTCGTGTTTTCACGTGGCACCGACGATGAGGCACGCGCCCGTTGCGACGATGATCAGCCCCGTAACGCCGTGCATGCCGAAGGCGAGGGCTCTGCTTCCGCCCGATCGGAGGACGGTCACCATGTCGGCAAATGCGATCAGGCTCGCCAAGAGCATGAATTCGCCGAGCAGGCGCGGAGAACCGGTCGTCAGGAGAAGGAAGACGAAAAGGCCCGACACGATGTCTCGCGTGCCTTTCACGGAGAGCCACGCGGTCAATCCGGTCGATGGCGGCGGTGAAGCGGCGATGCCGAAGCCTTCCGATGCGGCGCCGGGCGCCCACCAAAAGCGCGCGCCGAGAAACATGATTGCGGCCGCGATCAGGCCTGAAAGAACATATCCGGTTTGCAGCATACGAAACTCCTATCGACTACAGGCAATCTAGCGCTGCTAGATAAAAAGTCAAATGAAATCTAGCGTTGACGTATAAAATTGCGGCGGTAGGGATTTCTGATGTCGATTGCTGACCGCAAAGAGCGCCAACGTGCGGAGCGCTATGAACTCATTCTTGCCGCAGCGCGGGAGCTCGCCGAAGCCGAAGGCTGGGATGCCGTCACGACCCGCCGCCTCGCGGAGCTCATCAACTATAGCCAGCCGGTTCTCTACAGCCACTTCAAGGGAAAAGCCGACATCATGTCGGCAGTGGCCACCAGAGGATTCGAGGAACTTGCAGCGCAGCTGACAGAGAAGACGGCCAACGTCACTCACAGTTCAGAGGCGTTGCGTGACGTCTGCGCGGCCTACCTGAGTTTCGCTCGATTGCGACCTGTGGTCTATGAGGCGATGTTCGTCCTACCGACAAAGGTCAAATTTGCCAGCGAGGAAACGCCGCCGGCTCTCCGTTCCGCCTTCGAAGCCTTGGTCACCGCACTTGGCCCGGATCGACAAGAACCGGTGTTCTTGGCTGAAGTGCTATGGAGCGCATTGCATGGATTGGTCGTCCTCGCACAGTCCGAACGTATCCCGGCTATTGGTGACGAGAATCGACTGTCCATTCTCGTCGAACGATTCCGTCAGTAGACCCAGCATTCTCGCGCGCGCTTCAATTCGCTAACGCGGCGTGGGTTATCCTCGACCAAGTCCGCACAGACGAATCGGCGAGATCGTCAACTTCGTCATATCGCTTTCGGTATGCTCAATCGAAGCCAAGATGGGCGGCCGACACGGCCCGGACCTCCCGGCGCGGGTCAGCGCCCGCCGTCGCCCGACCGCATTCAGAAAGCCGTTCGCCGGCTTCAGCCCATCAGGATGACGGCACGGTCGGGTGAACCTGCGGCACCTCCGGATGGCGTCCCACCCCATCCCCCCACTGCAGCGGTTTGGCTTTCATCAAGGCCTCACCGTGACTATATGAGACTTGTCCACGATGCCGTCCCACGGCATCTCGCAGGCGGTTCCGGCCGGTGCGTCCGGCCCGACCGTGAAGGTCGGAGAAAGTCAGTCTCGATGTCCCAAACGCCCGTTCCGTCACCCGCCCCCGAGCCGAACGCCTATGGCGCCGATTCGATCAAGGTGCTGCGCGGCCTCGATGCGGTGCGCAAGCGGCCCGGCATGTACATCGGCGACACGGACGACGGATCCGGCCTTCACCACATGATCTACGAGGTGGTGGACAATGCCATCGACGAGGCGCTGGCCGGCCACGCCACGCGGGTCACCGTGACGCTCAATCCGGACGGCTCGGTGTCGGTGACCGACAACGGCCGCGGCATCCCGACGGGCATCCACACCGAGGAGCAGATCTCGGCCGCCGAGGTCATTATGACCCAGCTCCACGCCGGCGGAAAGTTCGACCAGAACTCCTACAAGGTCTCGGGCGGACTTCACGGCGTCGGTGTCTCGGTCGTCAACGCGCTGTCGACCAAGCTTTTGCTGCGCATCTGGCGCGACGGCAAGGAGCATGAGATCGAATTCTCTCATGGAGACTCGGTCTATCCGCTCCGCGTCGTCGGTCCCGCCGGCATCGACGAGGACGGCGGGGAGAAGCGGGGCACGTCCGTGACCTTCTGGCCGTCGTCCGAAACCTTCACCATGGTGGAGTTCGATTACGGCACGGTGGAACACCGCCTGCGTGAGCTGGCCTTCCTGAATTCGGGTGTTCGCATCCTCCTCACCGACGCGCGCGGCGCGGAAGTCAGGCGTGAGGAGTTGTTCTACGAGGGCGGTCTCGAAGCCTTCGTCCGCTATCTCGACCGCACCAAGGCGTCGCTGATCACCAAGCCCATCCTGATGAAGGGCGAGAAGGACGGCATGACCGTCGAAGTCGCGCTCTGGTGGAACGACACCTACCACGAGACGGTGCTGCCTTTCACCAACAACATTCCGCAGCGCGACGGCGGCACCCACATGGCGGGCTTCCGAGGCGCACTCACGCGTCAGATGACCGGCTACACCGAGCGCTCCGGCATCGCCAAGAAGGAGAAGGTCGACGTCACCGGCGACGACTGCCGCGAGGGCCTGACCTGCGTGCTCTCCGTCAAGGTGCCCGATCCGAAGTTCTCGTCGCAGACCAAGGACAAGCTGGTCTCTTCCGAGGTGCGACCTATCGTGGAGAGCATCGTCAACGAGACGCTGGGCCGATGGCTCGAGGAGCACCCCGCCGACGCCAAGATCATCGCCGGCAAGGTGGCCGAGGCCGCGGCGGCGCGTGAGGCCGCCAAGAAGGCGCGTGAGCTGACGCGCCGCAAGGGTGTGCTCGACGTCGCCAACCTTCCCGGCAAGCTCGCCGATTGCCAGGAGCGTGACCCCGCCCTGGCCGAGATCTTCCTCGTCGAGGGCGACTCGGCCGGCGGTTCCGCCAAGCAGGGCCGCAACCGCGAGTTCCAGGCAGTGCTACCGCTGCGCGGCAAGATCCTGAACGTCGAGCGCGCCCGCATGGAGAAGATGCTGTCGAGCCAGGAGATCGGCACGCTGATCACCGCGCTCGGCACCGGCATCGGCAAGGACCCGGTGGGCGGCTTCAACGCCGACAAGCTGCGCTACCACAAGATCATCATCATGACGGACGCCGACGTCGACGGCCAGCATATCCGTACGCTGCTGCTCACGTTTTTCTACCGGCAGATGAAGCAATTGGTTCAGGAC
>JAYVMK010000475.1:0-5402 GCA_043758995.1 Lichenibacterium sp.
GTCTCCGCGTGCTGCCGGCCGCCGCTTGATCCCGCGACGTCGCCGGACGTCGCCCCCGGTTTCGGGACGCGCTGGGCGCCGTCACGGTTCCCGCGTTCAGCCCTTGGGGCGGTGCAGGTAAGCCCAGGTGGCGCCGATCAGCAGGGCTGCCATTACGCCGACGACGAATTCCACGTTGTTCATGAGGCGCTCGCATCGGCCGGTGGGCCGAAAAGGTCGGCGCGATGCGGGTTCAGGCGGCGAAGGTCGCCCCGACGCATCGTCAGCCCGTGCTTGTCGAAGAATTCGAGGATCTGGATCGCGACCTTCCGGCCGTTTTCGACCCGGTCGCGGAACTGGGCCGCGGTGAACTCGCCCTTGGTGGCCTGATTCGACAGATCCGCCACGATCCCCGCCATTTCTCCCACAGTGGCGCGGGTGAAGAAATGGTCATGCGCCACCTGATCGATCCGCCCGGATCGGCCGACGAGCTTGCAGACGCGGCGCACGTCCGGCTCTGCCACGCCGAGCAGCTCGGCGACGTCGCGCACGCGAGGCGGGCGGAAGCGCTCCTCGTATTTGGACAGATGCGGCGCGATGCGGTTCCACAACGCCTCGTCGGCATCGGAGAGCCGTGCGACGTGGTCGGCGAGGCGCACCCAGGAGCCTTCGGTGGCGATCCGGCCAGCATCGACCAGACCAGCCAGGGCCGCCACATAAGCGGGGCGCGGCAGGCGCGGCTCGATTTGGAGGCGCAACCGCTCGGAGCCGAGGCCCTGGAGATCCGGGTTCTCGGCATGGAAGGCTGCGAGCGCGCTCGTCAGCGCCGCCGCATAGGCCTCCCAGCGCCCCGCCGCGAGCGCCGTCAGACCCTCGCCCACCTTCAGCGTCACGAGATCGAGCCGCGCCGCCAGCGCCTCTGGCGCATCGCCGGCGAGCGCGCGGTCGCGACAGAAGGCGCTGAGGTCGAGCGTATGAGGGGCGAGGTCGAGGAGGCGCGCGACGGCGCGCTCCGGGTCGGCCTCGGCCTGGGCGTCGAGTTGGGCCAGGCGCTCGGGTGTGCGGCGCTTGCGGGCCGGCGGACGAAGGTCGAGGAACGTACCGCCGCCGATGGTGCGCCGCGCCGAGGTGTCGCGCAGGACGAAGCGGTCACCCGCCGCCGCCGCGATCGGCTGTTCGAGGACCAGTTGGGCATAGCCCTCGTGTCCCGGCGCGATGCCATCGGCCGAGAGCGGCACGAGCCGTGCCGCGACATCGGCGGCGCCATGATGCAACCTGACCGGCAACCAGGTCGGGGTCGCCTTGGGTTCGCCCGGCAATACGCGCAGGCGCACGTCGATCCGGTCGGTCGGCGCGTGGAGGGACGGGTCGAGCGCCACATCGCCGCGCGAGACTGCGGCGCGTTCGATGCCGCCGAGGTTGAGCGCGCAGCGCTGCCCGGTGCGGCCGGTCTCGGCCGCATGATTTTGGGCATGGATCGAGCGAACGCGGGCCGGCAGGCCCGAAGGGCTCACCAAGATGCGATCGCCGGCCGCGACCGTGCCGGAGAGGACCGTGCCGGTGACGACCGTCCCGGCCCCGGCCAGGACGAAGCTACGGTCGACGGCCAGGCGGAACCGCCCCATGCGGTCGCGCGCCGCTTGGGCGGCACGCTCGGCCTCGAGAAGATCCGCGAGGGCCGCCAGACCTTCGCCGGTGACGGTCGAGACGGGGAGGACCGGGGCCTCGGCCAGGGCCGTCCCGGCGAGCGCGGCGCGGATCTCGGCCTCGACCTCGACACGTCGCGTCGCGTCGGCGAGATCGGCCTTGGACAGGACCACGACGCCGTGCCGCAGACCGAGGAGGTCGGCGATGGCGAGATGTTCGCGCGTCTGGGGCATCACGCCGTCGTCGGCGGCGACGACCAGCATCAGGAGGTCGATGCCGGTCGCGCCCGCCACCATGGTGCCGACGAAGCGCTCGTGGCCCGGAACGTCGACGAAGCCCAGAGTGTCGCCGTCGGGAGCCGGGCGGTAGGCGAAGCCGAGGTCGATCGTGATGCCGCGTTTCTTTTCCTCGGGCAGGCGATCGGTGTCGGTGCCGGTCAGGGCGCGGACGAGCGCGGTCTTGCCGTGGTCGACATGGCCCGCCGTGCCGACGATCAAGCGGCACCTCCGCCGAGCGGTGCCGCGGCGCGGCGCTCGGCCTCGGCGATGCCGGCCGCATCGTTGGCGCCGCGCGCCGTCGGCAGATAGGCGGGCGCTTTGAGGCTGCCGCCATTCTGCGCCCGGATGAGCCAGCTCAGCGCTTCGAGGGGGTCGCGCGGCACCCCGATCCCGACCAGCAGTGCGGCGCCGAGATAGGCCTGAGCGTCGGCGTCGCCGCGTGCCGCTGCGCGCCGCCACCAGGAGACGGCCTTGTCGGGATCGCGCGGCGTGCCGAGCGCATCGTTGTGGATCGTCCCCAACCGGGTCATGGCGCCGGGGATGCCGGCCGCCGCGGCCCGCTCGCTCCACTGACGCGCGCTGACGAGGTCCTGCTCGAGCCCGACGCCTTCGAGCATCATATAGCCCAGCATGTCCTGCGAGGGCGCGTCGCCGTTCTCGGCCGCGAGGTGATAGCGCCAGGCCGCCTCGGTATCGTCCTGCTCGACGCCCTCACCTCGGAAATAGAGGGCAGCGAGGTTGCGTTGCGCGACGGGATCGCGGGCTTCGGCCGCGAGCCCGATCCAGCGATGCGCCAGGGCATAGTCGCGCTCGACGCCCAGGCCTTCGGCGAAACAGGCCCCGATATTGTTGCTGGCTCGGACATGCCCCTTGCGGGCCAGCGGTTCCCAGATGGCGAGCGCGCCTTGGTAGTCGCCCGCTGCGGCGAGCCCACGGGCGCGCTCCATGGCGGCAGCCGTGTCTTCGGACTTGCGGCCGAACAGGCGGTCAAGAAACGGCATGGAGATTCCGAGGCAGGGCTAGAAGATTGGCGACGAATCCGGCCTCGTCCTCGAGGCAGCGAAGGTCGAGGATGAAGGCTCCCTCGTGAACCCGTCCGATAACGGGTCGGGGCAGGGCGCGGAAGGCCGCGGCCAGATGCCCGAGCGCGTCCTGACCGCGCCGCTCGAGCGGTCTGATGAACAGGCCAGCGCTGGGGATCGTATCGACCGGCAGGGCGCCGGAGCCGATCTGGCTGCGGCAGGGCTCCGCCGTCGCGACGAAAGCGTCACCCAGAACCTTCGCCAGAGGAGCTCGCAAGCGGGCCGCCAGCGCGGCGATTTCGTCGGCGGGCCGCGACAGAAGGCGCAGGGTCGGCAGCCGACGGGCGAGGCTGTCGGGATCGCGATAGAGCTTCAGCGTGGCTTCGACGGCGGCGAGGCGGATCTTGTCGACGCGCAGGGCGCGCTTCATCGGATTGCGGTTGACGCGTGCGACGGCGTCGCGCGTCCCGACCACGAAGCCCACCTGCGGACCGCCGAGGAGCTTGTCGCCCGAGAAGGTGACGAGGTCGGCCCCTTCGGCGACGGCCTCGCGCACCGTGGGCTCCTTCTTCATTCCCCAGACGGACAGGTCGACTAGCGTGCCCGAGCCGAGGTCGTTGCAAAAGACGACGTCGGCCGCACGCGCCAGCCTCGCCAGCTCGGGAGCTTCGACCTCCTTGGTGAAGCCCTCGATCCGGTAGTTCGACGTATGGATCTTCATGACGAGCCCGGTATCGGCCCCGAAGGCGCCCGTGTAGTCGCGGGCATGGGTGCGGTTGGTGGTGCCGACTTCGCGCAGCTTCGCGCCGGCCTGCGCCATGATGTCGGGCATGCGGAAGGCGCCGCCGATCTCGACGAGTTCGCCGCGAGACACCACTGCCTCGCGGCCCGCCGCGAAGGTGTTGATCACCAGGAGCACCGCCGCGGCATTGTTGTTGACGATCGTGCCGTCCTCGGCGCCGGTCACCTCGCGCAGCAAATCGCGAATGTGGTCGTCGCGCTCGCCGCGCTGGCCGGTGTCGAGGTCGTATTCGAGCGCTACCGGGTTGCGCATGGCATCGGTGGCGGCCATCACGGCCTCAGAAGCCAGGAGAGCGCGGCCGAGATTGGTGTGAAGCACCGTGCCGGTGAGGTTGAACACAGAGCGCAGGGTCGAACGATCCCGAGCGGCGAGCCGGCACTCCGCCTCGGTCGTGACAGCCTCACGAGAGATGTCCGCCTCGACTCCGGACCGCAGTGCTGTCCGAAGCTCGGCCACGGCGGCGCGGATGGCTTCGGCGGTCTCGACATGGCCGAAGCGCGCCACCAGTGCGACGCCGTCGCCATGGCGCATCACATCGTCGATCCCGGGCAGATCCCGCAGGCGGGAGGTCAGCGCCGACACGGGTTCAATATCCCAGCAGGAACGGGTCGTAGGCGCCCCGCTTGTAGCGCGTGCCCTGCATCAGCATGTCGAGGCCGAGACTGCCGATGTCGTCCGCCACGGCGTCGACCAGCATGTCCTTCTGGCCCTGCAGGATCTTCACGTAGCGGCCGCATTCGTCGCAGGTCTCGGCCTTCACCGTGTCGGTGCCGCCGTCGACCCCCATGTAGGTGATCCCCTTGGTGGAATCGCAGAGCGTGCATTTCACGCGGACGACGTTCCACATCGTGGCGCAGAGAGCGCAGGTGCAGTAGCGCGCCCCATCGGCGTCCTTCCAACCGACGACCGTGGAGGAGACCGGCGGGCCGCCGCAACTCGGGCAGGCCCCCGTCCCGACCGGCACCAGAGCCTTGGCGTCGAGAGAGGCCGCGAGCCGCGCCATATGGACTTGGAGGGCGGCCGCCACATAGGCGTGTTCGGCGAGGCCGGTCTCGGGACGCTCGGCCGCCAGCACGGTCCTGGCGCAGGCATCCCGGAGCGCCCGGTCGGCGACGAGCCGTCCCAAGGCGGCCCGTGCCTCGTCGGGCTGCTCGATCGCCGCCGCGGCATCGAACAAAGCTTCGAAGGCCGCATCGAAGGCGGCATCTGGCTCCAGAGTGGCGCGGTCGACTGGCGGCATGGCGTTGTCGCGCGCCCGCGCCAGGCTCTCCGCGTCGGGCGGCAGCACGGCGGGCAGGCGCGGCAGGATCGATGCCTGCGCGTCGGCGACACCCGCGAGGAACAGGAGAAAAGGCTTGAGATCGCTCTGGTCGGCATAGGCGCGCAGGCGCAAGGCGCGCTTCAGGAACAGAGCCTCGGGCTCGGGCAGGCGCGCGAAGGGCGGAGTGGCGACCCCGCCGATAGCGGCGGGTTCAGCGGGAATGTCACGAGGATCGGCCATAGCCAAGGATATGGGCGAACGGGACGAGGTCGGCAATGCGGAAGACGCGAACGACCTGTAGCCATCGAACGGTTGGTGCGGCAGACCCCTCCGACCTTGGTCGATCCGACCGCCCTGCGACGCCTACGATCGGACAGGCGAACCGCTCGGCCGCCAATGAAAAGGGCCGTGCG
>JAYVMK010000476.1:0-4650 GCA_043758995.1 Lichenibacterium sp.
TACCCGTAATAGCCCGAGTACCCGTAGTTACCAGCGTATCCGTAGGAACTGCCGTATCCGTAGGCCCCGCCATATCCGTAGTAGCTGCCGATCCCATAGCTCTGGTACACGGCGTAGTCGCTGGAAAAATATGACGTGTACGCCTGCTGGCTGTATCCGCCGTAGCCGTAGTATCCAAAAGACTGCCCAGCAAACGTCAGCGACATATCCAACCCTCAACGATGCCAGCTTAGTTAAGGAGAGATGAATCTCCTTGTGGAGAGACCGGGCTTCGAGACTTTGCAGTTTAGTTCGAACCGACCGCTTCTGACACTTTGCGGACTACCATGCTCCCATCCTATGTGTAAAGCGTCTTAGTATCAGGTGTTGCAGAACGATCTCGGCTGTTCGCCGAACGACATTGCAGCCAGCGATCGGCAGGAGCGCAGAACGAGCGCAAGCCGATCAGGCGGAGACACCCGGGCTTGTCCAGACCACGGCAGGTTGCCGCGACAACCTTGGGCTCGAGTGCTCTTGCGTGAATTAGCTATGACTCATATAGCCGGGGAGTCGGATCCCGCAACGGGCCCGCGGAGGCACAGCATGCGTGGGATCGCGGCGGGAATCGCAGTGATGGCGGCCTTGGCTCTGGCCGGTTGCGCGACGCTGACGCGCGGCACGAGCGACGAGGTGGCGGTCATCTCCGATCCGCCGGGCGCCGCGGTGACGACGACGCTCGGGACAGGATGCGCGGCAACGCCCTGCACGCTCGATGTCGCGCGCGATGCGACCTTCACGGTGACGGTCGCCAAGCCAGGCTACGCCAGCCAAAGCGTCCCCGTGGCGACACAGATCTCGAGCATCGGCGCCGCCTCGGCGACCGAGAACATCTCGACCGCCGGGCTCGGTCTCGCGGTCGACGCCGCGACTGGCGCCATTCTCGAACACGTGCCGAACCCCGTCAGCGTCGTCCTCGCCAGTCTCGCGCCACCGTCCGTCAAAGCGGCGCAACACTCCCCCCGACGGCCCACCCGAGGGACGCCATGATGAGGAGCGCCGCCACTGCCGTGTTCCTGCTGGTCGCAATCGGCCTTGGCGGCTGCGCCACCCTCGAACACGGCACGCTCGACGATGTCTCGGTCGTGACCGATCCCCCGGGCGCCGAGGTGGTCTCGTCGAGCGGCACCACCTGCCTGTCGCCATGCCAAGTCTCCGGGCCGCGCCAGGACAGCTTCGCCATCACGGTGAGCAAGCCGGGCTTTGTCACACAGAGTTTGAGTAGCGAAGCCAAGCCGGACACCGCCGCTATCGCCGAGGCGTCGGATCTCAAGGCCAGCGCTGATGCCCTCGGGCGCGTCATCGACGTCCAGGACGGGAGCCACTACACTCACGAACCCAAGGCCTTCGTCGTCAAACTCGAGCCTCAGAGTTGAATGAGCCGATCGTGGCCGCGTCGGACCAGTAACACAGTCCCACGCTCGGCTCGGGTGGCAGTGAGGATTTGCGAATGAGACATCTGCGAGCCGTGATCCTGGGAGGCACGCTCTGGTCCCTGCCGGTGACAGCGGCTCTGGCCGCCGCTCAAGACGCGCCGACGGCTCTGCATCGGCAAAAGCCCGCTGCCCGGCGCGCCTCGACAGAATCATCCGCTGAACCGAAATCCTCCGTCACGCCAATGTTCGAGGGTTCGGACCGGCCGGACACTCCTGCCGAAAAGGCTGCCTCCCTGGAGAAGCGACGCAAGGCATTCTTCGCAGCGCCTCCGGCCGACACCGGCGCCTCGGCGCCCTCGGCGCCAGACGGCGTCACCCTGGGCGGCAGCAACGGATTGACACCCGGAATGGGATTGAGGTTCTGAACGGCCGCCAAGCCTGGGCGACGGGTCACGGATCCGAATAGCACGTCTGCGCTCGCATCGGTTGCGGGACCTCCGCTGCGCCCTCATGTTGGTCGCAGTCGGCGCTGATGCCGGCATCTCAGTCCTGGCGCATTGTTTGTGTGTGGTCGTCGGGGCTTTCAACAACGGGCCATCAAGGCTCCAAAGGGGAAATCCCATGACCTACCGTATCGTGGCGCGCAGCAACGACTCGTCGACCGGCATCGCCAAGTCCAACGCCCGAGAGGCCCTGCGGACCGTTCGTGAACTCGACGGCGAGGGTTTCGAACTGACGGCCATCATCGACGACGACGGTGACAGGGTTGCCGTGGAGACGCTCGAGCGTCTGGCCGTGTCCGAAGGTGGCACCGCGCACTGACACCGATCGGTCGAACCAGAGGGGCCCGGCGACCCGGGTACGCCGCGACCTTGGCCTGAGCACACCGGCAACAGCAGCGGGCGTCTGCCGCTATCCGGATTTGCCGGCGCCCTCGCCGACGCGAGAGCAAGGCGTTGCAGACGTCCGCTTCTTCACGAAGGCCTAACCACTTCGCCATTTGCGGAGACGAAGCGGCGGAATTTAATCAAACGCAACACAATCCGTGGCCGACTGGTGGTCGGTGGGGCCCCCTCCACCGGCCACGACCCCGCTGGCGAGTCCGCCATAGAGTACCGGCGGGGTCGTGGTTCAACGCTCAGGCCGCCAGACGGCCTGAAGCTTTGGGATGACGGTGCGCCGACCCGGGGGCAACACCCTGACACGAATTCCAGCGCGATCCTTCGCTCGCGTTGCCGATCCGCCACCACCTTTGATGGAGCGCCTCGTCCACCTTCGGCGCGCAACAGGTCGGCCTAGATCATGTGGCGCGAAAGACTCACCGAGATTCGGTCATCGGCTTCGGCACGGTATGACCTTGCAAAACCCTCGTCGTCGGATTCTACAAAGGACATCTGACGGAGCGGTGGCACATGGGCAAAGTTAAATCCGGCAAGCCCGAGAGTGCGCAGATTGTTACAGATCCCGCGAGGGTCAGGCACGAGGCGATCCGCGCGGTTCGCATCATCATCGCGCGCCCACGGTCTTCCGCCCTCTCGGACGACGAGACTCCGAGGCCGGCCTACCATCCTCAGTCTGCGTTCCGCATCTCACTTTGACCGCAAGGCGTCCAACGAAGCGACGCCGAGGCTCCACGGCGGTCTGCACGACGCGCCGATCCAACCGATCAGGTCCAGGATCCGCAGGCTTCGTTATTTGAAGCGTTCCAGATCCGCCAGCCGGCTCAGATCGGCGATATCGAATTCCGGCGGCTCCTTGCCGGCCTTGCGGAACACGACGACCGCTTCGAGGCCGTGATCCTCGCGCCACGACAGGTATTTCCGAACCGCTCTGCGCAGAGCCATCGGGCCCACGCCCGTCACGGTGACGGTTTCGTCCGGATCGGCATCGGCATAGAGCTCCGCCATCGCTTCCTCCCGTGGTGCATCGCGCAGTCGTTGACGCTGCCGACGTCCATCACCGTACGAGTCCTACCGCCCGACGCAACGCCTCACTCGGGCAATCACGCGTCTCAGGTCGCCCCGGTAGACTGGATAAGATCTGCAGCGATGCACTTGAGCCGGACTTGTCACGGCTGTGGGTCGGCTTGAAGCCGAAGTCCGGCGGAGTGGCGCACCCGATAGGATTCGAACCTATGACCTCTGCCTTCGGAGGGCAGCGCTCTATCCAGCTGAGCTACGGGTGCTTGTCACGCTCGACGTAGAGAGACGTAACGCATCCGGAGCCGAGCCGCAAGAAGCGCCGCGGCCCGCACGACGCAGCGCGGCAAGGCGGATTGCGTCACGCCCAGCGTCGTCGTCGCCCTGGATTAACCAACCTCCCCCTGCTATGCCCCGCGGATGACCGCGCAGAAGCTCGACAACATCCGTAATTTCTCAATCGTGGCCCATATCGACCACGGCAAGTCGACGCTGGCCGACCGGCTCATCCAGCACACCGGCACGGTGGCGCTGCGCGACATGTCGGAGCAGATGCTCGATTCGATGGATATCGAACGCGAGCGCGGCATCACCATCAAGGCCCAGACGGTGCGGCTCGACTATGTGGCGGCCGACGGCAAGGCCTACATCCTCAACCTGATGGACACGCCCGGCCACGTCGACTTCGCCTACGAAGTGTCGCGCTCGCTGGCCGCCTGCGAAGGCTCGCTGCTGGTCGTCGATGCCAGCCAGGGCGTCGAGGCGCAGACGCTCGCCAATGTCTACCAGGCGCTCGATGCCGGCCACGAGATCGTGCCGGTCCTGAACAAGATCGACTTGCCCGCCGCCGAACCCGACCGCATCCGCCAGCAGATCGAGGACGTCATCGGCCTCGACGCCACCGAGGCGGTCGAGATCTCGGCCAAGACCGGGCTCAATATCGCGGGCGTGCTCGAGGCCATTGTCACCAAGCTGCCACCGCCGACGGGCGATGTCGACGCGCCCCTGAAGGCACTGCTCGTCGACAGCTGGTACGACGCTTACCTCGGCGTCGTGGTGCTGGTCCGTGTCATCGATGGCGCGATGAAGAAGGGCTCCCGCATCCAGACCATGGCGACCGGCGCCCATTACGAGGTCGACCGGATCGGCGTGTTCAAGCCGAAGATGACCAACGTCGAGCGGCTCGGCCCCGGCGAGGTCGGCTATCTCACCGCGCAGATCAAACAGGTCGCCGATACGCGCGTTGGCGACACGATCACTGAGGACAAAAAGCGCTGCGTGGAGGCGCTGCCCGGATTCAAGCCCGCCCAGCCGGTCGT
>JAYVMK010000477.1:0-14454 GCA_043758995.1 Lichenibacterium sp.
GGCTCGCCCAGGTCGCCTTGATCGCCCTGCAGGGCCTTCAGTGCGGAGCCCTTGATGATGGGGATGTCGTCGCCGGGAAAGTCGTACTATGAGCTCGACGTCGTGCTCCTTCAACGTGCCCATCTTCTCGAGCGCCAGCGCGCAATTCAGCGCCGTTTGGCCGCCCATGGTGGGCAGTAGCGCGAAGCCACCCGGCACGGCATGGCGCTCGGCGGCGATGATCTTGGCGACGATCTCGGGCGTGATGGGCTCGACATAGGTCCGGTCCGCCATGTCCGGGTCGGTCATGATGGTGGCGGGGTTGGAATTGACCAGAACGATGCGGTAGCCGTCCTCGCGCAACGCCTTGCAAGCCTGCGTGCCAGAATAGTCGAACTCGCAAGCCTGGCCGATGACGATCGGGCCGGCCCCGATGATCATGATCGTGGCGATATCGGTACGCTTCGGCATGCAGGGTCCTGGAGATTCGCGAGTTTATGGCGGCCGGGCAGGCCCCGTCTCATAGAGCAGGGACGGCCGTTGCGGAAGCACCGCGGCGGCGAGGCTGCCCTGACATGCAGAGACCCGGCCTCGCGACCGGGTCCCCACGCCGATCCGGCTTGCGCCCGGATCGTTGATCGAACGACGTGCCGAACGGATCACATCGGAGGAGTGACGCCGTCCTTGCCCACCACGACGGCACCCTTGGCGATCTTGTCGCCCATCATGCCGGGGGCGTTGATGAACACCTTGGCGCCCGACACGAGATCGGCCTTGGTGGCCTCGCCCAGCATGACGATCGGGGTCGAATCCTTGATGTCGACCTTCTTCTCCCCGCCCTTGTAGGCGAGCGTCACGCTCTTTCCGTCGGTGCCCTTCACCTCGTTGCTGACCGTGGCATTGGTCATCATGGTCTTAGGCTGCAGGTCCCAGGCGTAATGGCCCTCGCCGGTGCCCTTCATGGCCTCCGGGAAGACAACGACCTCGAGAGCCTTCATGCCGGTCTCCTCGCCGACCGTGGCGGTGCCGATGAAGGTGCCCGGCTTGATATCGGCGATCGTCGCCTTGCTGGCGCCGACGATCTTCCAGCCGTCATCGAGATTGAACATGACGTCCTTGCCGTCGCGGTCCTTGACCTTCACGACCGAGCCGTCGACCGAGGTGATCGTGCCCCGCTCGTGAACGGCGTCCGCCCGGGCCGCCGAAGCGGCCAGGAGCGTGAGCATGGCGGCCATCGCGACCGGCGCGGCATGGCGCTTCAGATTGAGCATGTGGAATATCCCTGAAAGGAGGCACCGCCCCGAAGGGCATGGCCACGGGCGATCTCATCCCGGACGCAAGCGCCTCGGGATCGGTCGCAGACCTCCTACGCGCAACGCGGAGCCGGGGTTACAGCCCACGGCTCCGCTGGCGATTGGGATGAGGATCAGCGACGGCCGAAAGCCTCGTCGTCGGCCTCTTCGAGTTCGGCCTCGACGAGGCAGAAACCCGGGACGGTGCCGGTCTTGATCTCGTCGACGATCTCGCCGTACCAGAGCACCTGCACGCCTTCGCCGGCTTCGCCCGTCACCACCATGGCGGGGCCGCCCGACTTGAGCTGCACGATATCGCCCTTCTTGAAATCCATCGCGATTCTCCGTTCTACGCACCCTGCCCGGCATCACCGGGCACAACGGCGCTGATCCATCCGCTTGAACCCGGATCATGTCGTCTCGACGACGACCCAGGCTACGGTCGAGAGCGCCGTCCTAGCACGGACCAAACGCCGCAGACAGACGGAAAGACCGCGCCGATCGGAGCATCGGAGCCGCGATCGTGTCAGGTCCGCTCGGCGCCGTGCGACAGGCCGACGGCCTCCGGTGCCGTCCAGCCCGGGATCTTCACCGCCATCATGATGGTGCGCCCGGCGGAGTCGGAGCCCGCCATGGCGGCGGCGTAGTGGGACGCGCCGAAGCCGGCTCGGTCGAGAGACAGGCTTTCGGCCTCCTGGGTCGAGGCGCGACCGGCTCGATCCTCGAGACGGCTCGTGACCGCGACGGCGCCCGCCTGCGGCGCGGCGAAGCGGACATGTACGGCAGCGAGGCTGGGGTCGGTCAGCGGAAGGTCGACCGTGCAGCCCGCCTCGGCGGGGCACGCCACGCGGATCTCGCGGGTGACGTTCCAGTCGGCGTCGAGTTCGGCCACATAGGCCTCGCCGATCGGTGCCGCCGACACGGCGGTCCGAACGACAGCCAGGGGCGCCGCGGTAGCGGAAACGGCCGCCAGCACGGCGATCAAGACTGCGCCTATCGACTGCATCGCACTCACTCCCCGGCCCCGCCCTGCGGCGTCATCGAGAGTGAAGGAGATGCATTAAAGGTCCGTAGGCGTCAGGTTGTAGACGACGAACATCGGCGTCGGCGACGATCGCAGGGTGAGGTTACCTGACCCCGTCGGCGTCCTTCGCCGGCAGGCTGGCCATGCCGATGCGCCACTTGACCGGAGCGAGGAAGACGCGATGACGGTGGTCCGCCTCGAAGGCCATCGGCGGCCTGTTGTTGTCGATATACTTGCCAATCTGACCCATGAAGTCGTCCGCCCGGCGCCAGATCCCGACGTTGTAGAAGATCGTGTAGTCGCCGCTTTCCGCTGCCGCCCAATTGATCCAGGGGAACTGCTCGCGGCTCTCCTCGCCCGACATGAATTCGGCGATCAGCCCGGTGCGATCCGGAATGGTCGACTTGGTGGCCCAGTAGTCGAGGAACTCCTGTTCGTGGCCCTTCTTGATCTTCCATTCGACGACGACGATGCGGGCCTCGGGGGACAGAGGCTTGCCGGCCGCGTCCGGCGCCGGAACCGTGGGGATGGTCGTGCCGGGCTGCGCGCCCTGGACCGATGTATCGGCCACTACGGTAGAGGCACCGGCAGCAAACAGTCCAAAAGCCAAGGACGCCGCCAAGGCATGGCGACGATTCAATACGGGCAGAGAGACGCGCATGGGACAAACCCTCAAGTCTGCCGGTCCGATCGGGGATGCACCCCGTTACCGACCGTTGTGCAACTCCTACAATTTGACACGATTTTTAGTTGTTAACGAGCGTTAACTGTAAGCGGATGCAATAACCAAATCTTAAGGTTAACGAAGAGTCCCATCATCAGCTTTGGGCGAAGAGCTGCAGCACCGAGGATGGATCGGTGCTGGTATGGCTGTTGTAGAGCGTGCTGAGCAGAGAGTTGCTGGTCGTCTCGGTGCCACTGGCCATGGAGTCGAAGATCGTGCTCGGCGGTGCATTGGTCAGCTTGGCGGTGTCGTAGAGAACCGCGAAGCGTTTGACGAAGAGGTCGAGCTTCTTGGGGTCCGAGAGGTCGGAGGGCTTGATCTTGGCGCTTAGGAAACGCGCCTGAGCATCGATGTCGAGCTTCGAAAAGCCGTCCGGCAGGCCGAGTGCGGTCTTGGCGACGCTGAGAAGCGCCTTGTCGGCCAGAATTTGGTACATGCTGGTTACGGTCGGAGCCAGACGCGTGAAGTAAAGCGCCAGCCGGACGCCGGGGTTGTTGGTTCCGGCTTCGGTCTCCATCGTATCGGCGGCGTAGGGGTCGGCCATCAAGATTGCGGTCTTGCTGGATTGAGCAGCCTGGGCCGGAGCGGCACTGACCGAGCCGTCCTTCGCGAAGGCGAAGGCTGCCGCGAGATAACGGGCACTGGCGCCGAGTTTGTTGGCGACGCTCTTCGGGTCTGCAAGGTCGCTTGTGAGCACCGATTTCAGGCGGCTCGCCCAGGCGGCGTCGGTGAGGCCCGACGGTCGCGTCACGCCATAGGCGGACGTGGCCACGGCCACGAGACGCGGGTCCGACAGAAAGCCGTCCAGTGTCCGGACTTCGCCGATCGACGCTTTGAAATAGGCCGCCTCGGCCTGGGCGGACACCTTGCCCCGGCTCGCGGCCGTGGCGGATCTGACATAGAGCGCCAGGGTCACGGTGGTGTCTCGCACTAGCTGAGCCGGACGGGGCGGCGCCACCTGGCCCGTCCTGTCGAAGTTGAAGGCATTGGCAAAGGCCACGAGGTCGGGCCGGCCGTTCCGGCTGATCCCGGCATCGCCCTGGTAGGGTTGCGAGAACGTGAAAGCCGCAGCCAGAGCACGGGCGCCGTTGCCCTGCTGGCTCGCGACGCTCTTCGGATCGTTGGGGTCACTCGTCAAAAGAGCGCGCATCGCCTGGGCACGGTCGGCATCGGTCGCCGAGGGTTTGAAGCCGATGTCGTAGGCACCCGCCAGATAGGCGACAACGCGCGGGTCGCCGACCACATCATCGACCGTCGTGGCGGCGGCGATCACCACCTGGCTGTAGTCGGACTCGATCTTCCCTTGCGCCTGCCGGCTCGGATCCGGTCCGAGACGCTCCGCGTAGAGGTCCCCCGTGGCCTTCATCGCGGAGGCGGTCTGCAGGCCCGTGGTGGCGGCCTCGGGCCGGATCGCGGAGGAAACGGTGCCGGCCGCATCGAACCGAAAGGCCGAGGCCAGCCGGCGAGTCGCCGAGCCTCCCGTCGCCGCGGCTCCGGCGGGATCCAGCGGATCACTGGCCAGCACGGCCGTGAGACGCGCCCGCGTATCGGCCTCCGAGGCGCCGGCCGGCACGGCAATGTCGAAGGCCTTGACCACGTAGGCCAGGAGGCGGCTGTCTCCGAGCAGAGCACCCGCGGTCTTCACGCCGGGCATCGTCGCCCGGTAATAATTCGTCTCCGCGGCCGCTCCTGGATCGCTGGCGGTCCTCTGCGTGTAGAGGTCGATCGTCGACTCGGCCGAGGATGCCGACTGGGCATAGACAGGCTTGGCACTTTCGAAGGCCGAAGCCGGGGCGACGAACGAGGCACCGAGGCGCGCTGCCGTGCCGGCAGGATCGGTCGGATCACCCGACAGTGCCGCCGAGACGGTGGCGCCTTGCGTCGCCGGCGTCGATCCCGACGGAAAGACGAGGCCATAGGCTTTCGTCACATAGGCCAGGAGCCGCGGATCCGCCGTCAATTTGTCCGGAATTGTCAGCGTCGGGACGGTGGCTTTGTAATAGGCCGTCTCGGCGACTGCGGCCTGGCGCGTCGCATCGTTGCCCATCGCCTGCGTGTAACGCGCAACGGTATCGGTCATGTCGCCCGCAGACTGGAGACGCTGGGCGCCGAAGCCCATGGCACCCGCGAGATCCCGGAAGCCGCCGCCGATCGCGTCGGCGGTATTGCCGGGTTTGCCCAGGTCGCTGGTCAACACGGAGCGGAGCAGGTCCGAGGTCTCGGCCGCCGTCATGCCGACACCGGCTTTGGTGCCGTGCGCCTCGGCATAGGTGCGGACGGCATCGGCGCTGCCCGCGAGGCCAAAAGCTTGAGCCGCATAGGCGACCAGCCGTCCGTCGCTCAGGAACTGGTCCACCGTATGAACGTCGGCCATGGCGGATCGATAATAGGCCGTCTCGACAGCGGCATCCTGTTGCGACGACGCATCCGCACCGACACCGGCGGCGTAGCGCGACACCGTCGCCTGAACCGACGCCAGCGACTGCACACCATCTCCCGGCGCGCCGCTCTGGTCGACGAAACTCAAGGAATCGAACCGATCGCTCTCGAGAAGCTGGGTGATGGTCTTGGTCGATGTCGTCGTCGGGTCGATGCCGTAGGCCTGGAGGGCGATCCGGTACAGACGCGAGTCCGAGGCCAGGTCGGTGATCGAATGCACCTTGCCGATGTGGGATTGGTAGTAGGTGATATCGGCCTGCTGCGTCGTGCCCACGAGGGTGCGGCTGCTGTAGAGCCCGAGGGTTTCGTCCTCCTCGCCTGGGTTCTGTGCCACGGCCGTCGTCGGCACCTGGCCGGATGTCGTGAAACCGAAAGCGGCCGCGAGCGCGCGATAGCGCGGATCGGTCAGCGCGTTGGCGAAACTCTTCGGCTGGGTGAGGTCGCTTGTCAGGACCTTGCGAATGAAGGCGCGGTTCGGGATTGCGTCGTCCAGCCCGTAGGTCTTCAAAGCATAGGCGTAGAGCCGCTTGTCCTTGATGAGGTCGTCGACGCTTTTCACCTTGCCGATATGGGCCCGGTAATAGGCCGTCTCGCGGGCGACCTCGGGTTTCGACGCGATGCGCTGGAGGCTGGCGCTCGGATTGCGGGCGTAGAACTGGTACCCGGCATAGGTCGATTGCATCAGGGTATCGTTCTCCCGCAGGAGCCGGCGCCCTCAGCCCGGGCGGGCCGCGCCGATGCTCCGCCCCCGTTCTCGCGTCGAACGCGACCGGCATCTCGCGCCTAGAGAGCCAGCACGGACTTGAGCGAAGCTTGCAGTTCAGAAACACACTGAAAGACGAGCGCCACGACTTTGTCACATCTCAGCATACCGTCGAACACCTGAACTGCATCTCCGTTCGGTCGGTCAGGGCCAGATCACGGCCGGAGGCAGCGACGACAGGATCGATTCGACATTGCCGCCCGTCTTCAGCCCGAAGATCGTCCCCCGGTCATGAAGCAGGTTGAACTCGACGTAGCGGCCGCGTCGGATCAGTTGCTCGCGTCTTTCGGCCTCCCCATAGGGCGCCGCGATATTGCGGCGTGCAAGCGCGGGATAGACGTCGAGAAAAGCCTCGCCGACCGAACGGGTGAAGGCGAACTCCCGGTCCCAGTCGTCGCCGAGGTAGTCGTAGAAGATGCCCCCGATGCCGCGCGGCTCGTTGCGATGCGGGAGGTGAAAGTAGGTGTCGCACCAGTCCTTGAGCTTCGGATAGTGGGCGACGTCCGCATGGGCCTCGCAGGCCGCCTTGAAGGCCGCATGGAAGCTCTGGCTGTCGGGATCGTCCTGCGTGCGACGGCGATCGAGCACCGGGGTGAGGTCCGCTCCACCGCCGAACCAGGCCTTGCTGGTCACGACGAAGCGCGTGTTCATGTGGACCGCCGGGACATTGGGGTTCCACGGATGGGCGATGAGAGAGATGCCCGAGGCCCAAAAGCGCGGATCGTCGGAAGCCCCCGGCATCTGCTTGGCGAATTCCGGCGCGAAGCTCCCGTACACGGTGGACGCATGAATGCCGGCCTTCTCGAAGACGCGGCCATGCAGCATCGCCATCGTGCCGCCGCCTCCCGGCACACCCGTGTGGTCGGTGCGAACCCAAGGCTTGCGCTGGAAGCGCCCCGGAGCCACGGGCGCCTCGGCCGAGCCGGCCGGCCCTTCGTCCTCGAGCGTCTCGAAGGCGGCGATCAATTGCGCTTGCAGGCTTTCGAACCAGGCGCGCGCGGCGAGCTTGTGGGCCTCATGATCCGGAGGGGTGACTGGCTGGTCTGTCATGATGGGCTCTCCCCGCTGGCGCGTCACTGAAGGCCGAGTCGCCGCCGCGACGCAAGACGCAGCCGCGATCCCGCAGACGCGCCGGAGCTGTATCGGCCAAGCCTTCCATGCGACAGGCTTGCATCGTCCCGGGCGAACTCCCATCCCCACAGAACGCCATCTCGGAAGGTCCCTGCCCCTCGTGTCTTCACAAGCTGCTCGCGTCGCCGTCATCGGTGCCGGCCCCTCGGGCCTGATGGCGGCCGAAACCCTGTCGCGCGGCGGCACGCAGGTCACCGTCTTCGATCGGATGCCGACGGCCGGTCGCAAGTTCCTCATGGCGGGCCGTGGTGGCCTCAACATCACGCACAGCGAGGATCCCGAGCGGTTCCTGCCCCGTTACGGCGAGGCGCAGCACTTGGTCGGTCCGGCCATCGCGGAGTTCGACGCCGATGCCCTGCGCCGCTGGTGCCGGGCGCTCGGCGAGGACACCGTCGTGGGAACGAGCGGCCGAGTCTTCCCGGCGAGCTTCAAGACCTCTCCCCTGCTCCGGGCTTGGCTGAAACGCCTCGCCGCCGAGGGCGTCGCGTTCAGGGCCCGGCATCGCTGGGCGGGCTGGGCCGCCGACGGGGCACTCTCGTTCGAGACGCCGGATGGGCAGTTCAGCGAGACCTTCGATGCCACCGTCCTGGCACTCGGCGGGGCCTCCTGGCCTCAACTTGGCTCGGACGGGCGATGGGCCGAAGTCCTAACCGGTGCTGGCATGACGGTCGAGCCGCTGAAACCCTCCAACTGCGGCTTTGCGGTCAGCTGGTCGGCGTTGTTCCGCGACCGATTCGAGGGCGAGCCCTTGAAGGGCATCTCCCTGTCCTTCGGCGACCACAGATCCCGTGGCGAGGCCATGGTGACGCGAGACGGGATAGAAGGCGGCGGCGTCTATGCACTCTCGGGGCCGCTGCGCGATACGATCGCGGCCGACGGCTCCGTCACCCTCTTCGTCGATCTCCGACCCGACATGGAGCACGCTGCCATCGCGGACCGTCTCGCGGCAGCACGGGGCGCCAAGGCGACGGTGTCGACCGCCTTGCGCAAGGCATTGAAGCTCGCCCCGGTCGCGGTCGGGCTGCTGCAGGAGGTCGCTCACGCGGAAGGTCGGCCGTTGGGCAGCCTCGACGATCAGGCACTGGCGCGGCTGGTCAAGGCGATCCCGATCAGGCTCGACGCGCCCGAGCCGATCGCCGGCGCGATCTCGACGGCCGGCGGCCTGCCCGCAGCCGAACTCGACGAGCGGCAGATGCTACGCCGCCGACCCGGTACGTTTGCGGCCGGCGAGATGCTCGACTGGGAGGCGCCGACGGGCGGCTACCTTCTCCAGGCCTGCTTCTCCACCGGAGCCAAGGCCGGAACCGGCGCACTCGCCTGGCTGGCGGAGCGAGGCTGAGATCGAAGCCGCGGCGCTCTCCTCTGTCGTGGCCGGGCTTGCCCAGTCCACGACCGAGGACAGACGCAGGTCACCATCACACGCGCGGCTTGGGATCCATCAGCGGCATCGCCGCGGCGCCCGCCGTCCCGCTCGCATCCTTCACGCCGGCCCAGATCCGCCGCTTGATGACGAACAACAGGCCCGCGAAGACGGCGAGGAAGATCACGGCCTTGAATCCGGTCCTCTTGCGCTGGTCGAGCGTCGGCTCGGACATCCACTGCAGATAGGCGGCGACGTCCTTCGAATATTGGTCGACCGTCTTCGGCGACCCATCCGCATAGTCGACCAGTCCTTCGCTCAGCGGCGGCGGCATGCCGATGGCGTGGCCGGGGAAGTATTCGTTGTAGTACTTCCCGTCGGGGACCTTCGCGCCTGCGGGCGGAGGATCCTTGTAGCCATTGAGCAGGGCGTGGATGTAATCGGGCCCTTCCTCCTGATATTCCGTGAACGGGTCCAGCAGGAACCAGAGGCCTCCCTGTTCGAAGGAGCGGGCCTTGGCCAGAGTCGACATGTCGGGCGGCAGCGCTCCGCCATTGGCGGCGCGGGCCGCCTGCTCATTGGCGAAGGGCGACGGAAACGGGTCGGAGGGTCGACCGGCCCGATCGTACATGTTGCCCGAATCGTCGGGACCGTCCTGGACCTTGAAGGTCGCGGCGAGCGCCTTGACCTGGCTGTCCGAGAACTCGGGTCCGCCCGGTTCCGCCAGGTTGCGGAACGACATGAACTTGGCCGCGTGGCAGTTGGAACAGACCTGCCGATAGACCTGATACCCGCGCTGCAACTGTGCGGTGTCGTAGACCCCGAGAGGACCCGAGAAGGACCAGGATTGATGCTGCGGCAGTGGGCTTTCGCCACCGGCCTCCTGAGCCCTAGCCGGGGCGGCGAGGCCGAGGAGCGGTGCGGCAAGCAGGCCGAGCCCGAGGGCGGCGGCGCGAGCCGATGAAGTGACGCGATGGGTCATGAGGCTGGATCCGAACATCGCCAGAGATCAACCGTCGACCGACGGCGAGGCGGCGGTCCGGGCCGCCGCGAAGGCTCCCGACCCTCCCGCGCTGCGCGGCCCCAGTACGGCTTCCGTGATGGAGGCCGGCAATTGCCGCGGCGTCTCGAAGAAGCCGAGCGCCGGCGTGATGATCAGGAGGTGGATGAAGTACCAGGCGGTGAGAACCTCCGACGCCGGGATGAACAGGCCGATCGGCTCCTGGGAACCCACGTATCCGAGGCAGATGACGTCGGCGAAGAAGATGAACAGGAAAGCCCGGTAGACGGGACGGAAGTTGGCCGAGCGGATGCGCGACGTATCGAGCCAGGGCAAGAAGGCCAGCAGCAGGATGGAGCCGAACAGCGCGCAGACCCCGCCGAGCTTCGACGGCACGGCGCGCAGCATCGCGTAATAGGGCAGGAAGTACCATTCCGGCACGATATGGGCCGGCGTCACCAGCGGATTGGCCTCGACGTAATTGTCCGAGTGGCCCAGGTAGTTAGGAATGAAGAAGATGAAATAGGCGAAGAACACCAGGAAGCAGGAGAGCGCCAGTCCGTCCTTCACGGTGAAATAGGGGTGGAAGGGCAGCGTGTCCTTGGTCGACTTGACCTCGACGCCGACCGGGTTGTTGGAGCCCGGGATGTGCAGCGCCCAGATATGCAGCGCCACGACGCCGGCGATCATGAACGGCATGAGATAGTGGAGCGAATAGAAGCGGTTCAGCGTGGCATTGCCGACCGAATAGCCGCCCCACAGCCAGACGGTGATCGAATCGCCGACCCAGGGAATGGCCGAGAACAGCGACGTGATGACCTTGGCGCCCCAGAAGCTCATCTGCCCCCAGGGCAGCACATAGCCCATGAAGGCAGTCGCCATCATCAGGAGGAAGATGATGAGGCCGAGGATCCACAGCACTTCCCGCGGCGCCTTGTAGGAGCCGTAGTACATTCCGCGGGCGATGTGGATGTAGACGGCGACGAAGAACATGGAGGCGCCGTTGGCGTGGATGTAACGCAGCATCCAGCCGTAGTTCACGTCGCGCATGATGTGCTCGACGGAGGCGAAGGCCAGCGTGGCCTCGGGCGTGTAATGCATCGCCAGCACGACGCCGGTGACGATCTGCGACACCAGCATGAAGGCGAGGATGCCGCCGAAGGTCCAGAAGTAGTTGAGGTTCCTCGGGTTCGGGAAGACCACGAAGGACGAATGGACGAGCCCCACGATGGGCAGCCGGCTCTCGAACCAGCGCAGCACCGGGTTCTTGGGGACGTAGGTCGAGGCTCCACTCATGGCGTCTGGCTCTCTTGGCGCGGGCAACTGATCGATGGGTCGGCTTCGATCAGCCGATCTTCACCTTGGTATCGGTCAGGAAACTGTAGGTCGGGACGGCAAGGTTGAGGGGTGCCGGGCCGGAGCGGATGCGGCCGGACGTGTCGTAGATCGATCCGTGACAGGGGCAGCGCCATCCGTCGTAGGGCCCGTCATGGCCGAGCGGCACGCAGCCGAGATGGGTGCAGATGCCGATCACGACGAGCCATTCCGGCTTTTGGACGCGGGACTGGTCGGTCGCGGGATCCTTGAGATCGGCCAGCGGAGCCTCTTCGGCCTCCTTGATCTCCTTCGGTGTGCGGTGCCGAATGAAGACCGGATTGCCGCGCCACTTCACCGTGACGATCTGGCCGACTTCGATCTTGGAAATGTCGATTTCGGTCGAGGACAGCGCTAGGGTCGAAGCATCCGGGCTCATCGACGAGATCAGGGGCCAGACAACCGAACCGACACCGACGGCGCCGATGGCACCTGTCGCAATGAAGAGCATGTCCCGCCGGGTCACGCCGCCCGACACATCTTGACCATGGTTCGTAGTCGCGGTCGACAACGCGTCACTCCCGTTTTGTCATTCGCCGGTGATTCGGCGAACCGACCCCGGGCATTATTGCGGCTTCGGCTCGCGCCGGCCAAACTCCTGCGGTTCAGACCCGCATGGAGGCTACACGATGCGATTCACTGCCACCGAACCACCTTGCCGGTCCATCTCGCCGCAGCGTCAGGACGAGGTCGACACAGCCAGCCGATGGTCGATCTGTGGCACCCTTGCCCTCGGTTGTCCAGCGTCGGTGCAGCGCCATGAAGCGTTGTTGCAGCGCAGCGAAACTAGCCTATGACATCGCTTGGTTTACGCTTGGCCCTGTTCCAGCCCGACATCCCGCAGAATGCGGGAACGCTGCTGCGCACCTGTGCCTGCCTGGGGGTCGGCGCCGATCTCGTGGAGCCGGCGGGGTTCCCGACCTCCGATCGCCACTTCCGGCGCGCCGGCCTCGACTACCTCGACGCGCTGACGTTGCGCCGCCACACGTCCTTTGCGGCCTTCGAGGCCTGGCGTGCCGGCGAGGCAGCAAAGCCCCGTCTGATCCTGCTGACCACCGGAGCGGAGCGGGACTATCGCGACTTCGCGTTCCACCAGGGCGACATCCTGATGGTGGGGCGAGAATCGGCGGGCGTACCCGAGGAGGTGCATGAGGCGGCCGATGCTCGGCTCACCGTGCCGATGGTGCCCGGCTTCCGCTCGCTCAACGTGGCGGTGGCGGCCGCGATGGTGCTCGGAGAGGCTTTGCGGCAATTGCGGTGAGGGCGTACAGGCACCGCTCACCCCGCGCCGGCGGGGATGAGCGCAGGATGGTCGGCCGAAGGCGAGGACGCGCGAGGGCTGGCCGGCGGCGGCGGTCTCAGTTGGCGAAGCGGAAATGCAGGACGTCGCCGTCCGCCACGACATAGTCCTTGCCCTCGAGCCGGAACTTGCCGGCGTCGCGGGCACCGGCCTCGCCTTTGCACGCTACGTAATCGTCGTAGGCGATGGTTTCGGCGCGGATGAAGCCCTTCTCGAAATCGGAATGGATCACGCCTGCCGCGGCCGGACCCCGCGTGCCCTGGGTGATGGTCCAGGCCCGCGTCTCTTTCGGGCCGACCGTGAAATAAGTCACGAGGTGAAGCAGCGCGTAGCCGGCCCGGATCGCGCGGTTCAGCCCCGGCTCGGCGAGCCCGATGGCGTCGAGGTAATCCTTCTGCTCGGCCGGCGGCAGGACCGCGATCTCGCTCTCGATCTTGGCCGAGACCACGACGCTTTCGGCGCCCTCGGACCGGGCACGCTCGGCCACGGCGGCCGAGAGCTCGTTGCCTGCATCGGCCGACTCTTCCTCGACATTGCAGACATAGAGAACGGGCTTCGACGACAGCAGGCCGAGGCCCGCGAAGAGCTTCTTCTCCTCGGGCTTGACCTCGACCACGCGGGCCGGCTTGCCCTCCCGCAGCAGCACCAGACAGCGGTTGACGAGGTCGAGCGTCTCCTTGGCCTCCTTGTCGCCGCCCTTGGCCTTCTTCTCCATGGCGACGACACGCTTCTCGAGGCTGTCGAGGTCCGCCAGCATCAGCTCGGTCTCGATGATCTCGATGTCGTCGATGGGCGCCAGCCGGTTCTCGACATGGGTCACGTCATTGTCGACGAAGCAGCGCACCACATGGGCGATGGCGTCGCATTCGCGGATGTTGGCGAGGAACTGGTTGCCGAGCCCCTCCCCCTTCGAGGCGCCGCGCACGAGGCCCGCGATATCGACGAAGGTGAGCCGCGTCGGGATGATCTCCTTCGAGGCCGCGATCGCCGCCAGCGTATCGAGCCGCGGATCCGGCACGGCGACGTCACCGACGTTCGGTTCGATGGTGCAGAAGGGATAGTTGGCGGCCTGCGCGGCCGCCGTCTGGGTGAGGGCGTTGAAGAGCGTCGATTTGCCGACGTTCGGCAGGCCGACGATGCCGCATTTGAAACCCATGGTACCCTCGGCCTCGATGGCTGGTGCAGAAAGACGTGCTCGGTCGCCGTTGAACCACGGCGGCGGCGTGTCGGTCTACAGCCGGACCGCCAAAACCGCGAGAGCGGCCTCAGGCTGCGACCGGTGTGGTCTCCTGGTCGATGGGCGCGGCGCGCTGCGCTCGTGCCGTAGCCTCGGCGGCGGATTTCGCCCGGTGCGCGGCACTGTCCACCGCCTGCAGGTTGGGGAAGCCCCAGTAGCGCAGCAACTCTGCCCAGGGCGCGTCGCGATGCCGTCGCCAGACGAGGTGAAGCGGGACGCGGTGATCGACCTCGCGGTCACGCGGCAGGCGGCCGCCCGTCATGGGACACCGCCGCTTCTGCAGCTTGCCGAGCAGCTTGGCCTGATCGGCCGGCGCGTTCCAAAGCTTCCAGGCCGCCACGCAGCAGGCGTGCCAGCGCGCCCGCCGGTTCGGCGTGCGGTCTCCCCAGAGATCGCGATGCCAGCCGAAGCGGTAGACAGGCTGACCACAGAGGCAGCAGGTGCCGGGCTCTGCCCGATGCGCGGCTTCGCGGAACGGCGAGGGCGGCGCCCGGAAGCTGCGCGCCCGTCCGTCATCGGAGCCGGTCGTCAATGTCCATCGCCAGCCGTCCGGCACGGGACTGGTTGCCGCCAGGGCCCGCGCCAGACGGTCCGCTCTCACGGGATGGTGGCGCCAGTAGCTTTCGACGGCGAGGCGCGGCTGCGGTGGGGTCATCGGGCGTGCACGGGCGTGGATCAGGACGGAGGCGGGAAAGATCGCCGGCAGCGCCTTGTCGAACCGCGCGCGGGCGGCCGCATTGCGCGCCTCGCGCCAGACTGCGCCGCGCGAGATCGACAGTTCCATCTTCGGCGTCTGAACCATGCCGCAGAGCAAAGCGCCTCAGGCTTTCG